>DASZVK010000412.1:0-3033 GCA_035547175.1 Solirubrobacteraceae bacterium | reverse complement strand
GTAGCGGTTGTCGTTCCACGACGGGGCGACGAGGCTCGGCACCAGCCGGGTGACGTCCGGCTCGAGCGCCAGGTGCAGGATGTCGGCCTTCTGGCCGGCCGCGACGGCGCGCGACTGGTCGCCCGAGGCGCCGTAGGACTGCGTGAACTTGACGCCCTTGCCCGGCGGCGTCCTCTGGAACAGCGGGATGATCCGCTTGTAGGCGTCCTGGGGCGTGGAGTACGCGACGAGGTTGACGGTCCCCGCGGCGTGGGCCAGCGGGGCGGCCGCGAACAGCGCCACCAACCCCCCCACGAGACCCGGCAGCACGCGCTTGATCGACACTGGCAGCTCCTTGATGACGTGTTTACGACTAAGCCTGTTGGCAAAGTCGGAAGTGAGAGCATAGCGATAACCGTCTAAGCCGACAGGATTACTGGTGTTTTGCTAGGCTCGGCGCGATGCTCGGCTCGACCGACCCGGCCGTCCGTGTCCGCTGACGCGCTCGCCGCGCGCCTCGGCCTCCGGCGCCGCTGGCGCGGCGCGCGCAGCGCCGTGGCGACCGGCCCCGGCGCCCTCGGCGCCGGCGTGGCGATGCTGTGGCTGACGCTGATCGTCCTGCTGCCGCTGGCCTTCGTCGTCGCCAAGGCGTCGCATGCCGGCCTCTCCGGCGCCTGGGACGTGATCTCCGACCGCGAGTCGTTCTCGGCGCTGGGCCTGACCGTCGTCGCATCGCTGGTCGTGACGGCGATCAACGTCGTCGTCGGGACGCTCACCGCCTGGGTGCTCGTGCGCGACGCGTTCCCCGGCAAGCGCGTGGTCAACGCGCTGATCGACCTGCCGTTCGCGATGCCGACGGTCGTCGCCGGCCTGACGCTGCTGGTCCTCTACGGGCCCGACAGGCCGGTCGGCATCAACCTCGCCTTCACGCGCTGGTCGGTGGTGATGGCGATGCTGTTCGTGACGCTGCCGTTCGTCGTGCGCTCGGTGCAGCCGGTGCTGATCGAGCTCGACCGCGAGGTCGAGGAGGCCGCCAGCTCGCTCGGCGCGGGCAGCGCCGCGACGCTGCGCCGCATCGTCCTGCCGAGCCTCGCGCCGGCGATCGCCTCCGGCGCGGCGCTCGCGTTCGCCCGCGCGGTCGGCGAGTACGGCTCGCTCGTGCTGATCACCGGCAGCATCCCGTTCAAGACCGAGGTGTCGTCGGTGCTGATCGTCAAGAGCATCGAGAACGACCTGCCGGTCGACGCCGCGGTGATCTCCACCGAGCTGCTGGCGATCTCGGTCGTGATCCTGATGCTCCTGCGGGCGTTCGGGAGGCCGCGGGCGTGACCCTGCCGCGCTGGGCCACGCTCGGGGCGCGCGGCTTCGTGCTCGCCTACCTGGCCGTGCTGCTGGCGGCGCCGGTCGGGCTGGTCTTCTACCGCACCTTCGAGCCCGGCCTCGGCGAGCTGTGGCACAGCGTCACCGCGCCGGAGGCTCGGCACGCCTTCTGGCTGACGATCGAGATCGCCGCGATCGCCGTCACGCTCAACGCCGTCTTCGGCGTGCTGCTGGCGTTGCTGCTCGCCCGCCGGCGGTTCCCCGGCAAGGCGCTGCTCAACGCGATCGTCGACCTGCCGTTCGCCGTCTCGCCCGTCGTCGTCGGCCTCGCGCTGCTGCTCGTCTACAGCATCAACGAGCCGATCGGCGGCTGGCTGGCCGACCGCGGCCTGCGGGTCATGTTCGCCACCCCCGGGATGGTCCTGGCGACGATCTTCGTCTGCCTGCCGTTCGTCGTCCGCGAGGTGACGCCGGTGCTCGAGGAGGTCGGCGACGAGGCCGAGCAGGCGGCGGCGACGCTCGGCGCCGGCGCCTGGCAGACCTTCTGGCGCATCACGCTGCCGGCGATCCGCTGGGGCCTGACCTACGGGATCGTGCTGTCGGTGGCCCGCGCGATCGGCGAGTTCGGCGCGGTCGCCGTCGTATCGGGCAAGGTCGTCGGCCAGACCCAGACGATGACGCTGCTCGTCGCCCAGCGCTACACGAGCTTCGACCTGCCCGGCGCCTACGCGGCCTCGGGCGTGCTGGCCGTGATCGCGCTGGCGACGCTGCTGGCGATGACCGCCATCAACCCACGCAAGGAGCACGCGTGATCCGCGTCGCCGGCATCTCCAAGCGCTTCGGCGACTTCCAGGCGCTCGACGACGTCTCGCTGGAGGTCCCCGACGGCCAGCTCACCGCGCTGCTGGGGCCCAGCGGCTCGGGCAAGTCGACGCTGCTGCGGGTGATCGCCGGGCTGGAGGCCCCCGACGCCGGCACGGTCGAGATCGCCGGCCGCGACGCGACCGGCGTGCCGCCGCAGCGGCGCGGGATCGGCTTCGTCTTCCAGCACTACGCCGCGTTCAAGCACATGACCGTGCGCGACAACGTCGCCTTCGGGCTGGTGATCCGCAAGCGGCCGAAGGCCGAGGTCCGCGCGCGCGTCGACGAGCTGCTGGAGATCGTCGGCCTGCACGGCTACCAGGACCGCTACCCGTCGCAGCTCAGCGGCGGCCAGCGCCAGCGCATGGCGCTGGCGCGCGCGCTCGCCGTCGAGCCCAAGGTGCTGCTGCTCGACGAGCCGTTCGGCGCGCTGGACGCCAAGGTCCGCGGCGAGCTGCGCAGCTGGCTGCGGCGGCTGCACGACGAGGTCCACGTGACGACCGTGCTCGTCACCCACGACCAGGAGGAGGCGATGGAGGTCGCCGACCGGATCGCCGTGCTCAACCACGGGCGCGTCGAGCAGGTCGGCGAGCCGCGCGCGCTCTACGACCGGCCGGCGAACGCGTTCGTGATGGGCTTCCTCGGGCCGGTCGCGCGGGTCGCGGGCGAGCTGGTGCGCCCGCACGACCTGCTCGTCGAGCCCGACCCCGCCCCCGGCGCGGTCGAGGCCCAGGTGGCCCGCGTCGTCTACCTCGGCTTCGAGGTGCGGGTGGAGCTCGACCTGGCCGGCGGCGAGCCCGTCTCGGTGCAGCTCACGCGGGCCGAGGCCGACGAGCTCGAGCTCGCGGCCGGGGACATCACCTACGTGCGACC
>DASZVK010000411.1:0-5581 GCA_035547175.1 Solirubrobacteraceae bacterium | reverse complement strand
GTCGCGCAGCGTGCGGCGCAGCGCGTCGACGCGCGCCCGCGAGGCCTTGATCAGCTCGATCGCCGCGGCGCCCGTCCCGGTCCGCTCGGCGATCGTCCGCGCGTCGGCGAGCGTCTCGCCGAACGTCCTCGGGTCCAGCCGGACGACGTCGGCCCCCGGCAGCCCGGCGAGGATCGCGCGGACGCGCTCGAACGCCGACTCGGGCGTGAAGACGAGCTGCGGCTCGAGCTCGCGCAGCTCGTGGGCGTCGAGCGCGTCGGGCGCCATCGCGGTCACCTGGTCGCCGAGGCCGAGCGCCTCGAGCAGCTCGGTAGCGTGGGGGGCGAGGCTGACGATCCGCATCCGACGAGGAGGAAGGGTATGCCCGACGGCTGGCGCCACGAGGACGACGCGCTCGTCCGCGACTACGAGCTCAAGGACTTCGCCGCGGCGATCTGGTTCGTCGACCGCGTCGCCGAGGTGGCGGAGGCCCACGGCCACCACCCGGACATCCTCGTCCACGGCTGGAACCAGGTCCGGCTGACGCTCTCGACGCACAGCGCCGGCGGCGTCACCGAGGCCGACCACGCGCTCGCCGCCGCGATCGACGAGCTGTAGGGAGGCCGGCCCACCCGCCCGGGCGCGCTGCTACGGTTCCCTGCGTCGCTGCATGGACGACGACGAGCTTCCGCGAAGTAGTCGCGCGCTGAGCGCGAGCCCCGCGTGACGGCGCTGCTGATCATCGCGATCCTCGTGCTGATCGCGGCGAACGGCTTCTTCGTCGCGGCCGAGTTCGCGCTCGTGCGCGCCCGCTCGCTGCGCCTCGACGAGCTCGCCGAGGCCGGCGACCGGCGCGCGCAGATCGCCGTGCGCCAGCACGACGACATCAACCAGTACCTGTCGGCCTGCCAGTTCGGCATCACGCTCGCCTCGCTGGGCATCGGCTTCCTCGGCGAGCCGGCGATCGCGGATCTGGTCGAGCCGCTCTTCGGCGGCCTCTCGCACGGCCTCGCCGTGGCGCTCTCGATCGCGATCGCCTACCTGCTGGTCACCGGGCTGCACATCACCACCGGCGAGCAGGTCCCCAAGATCTGGGCGATCGTCAACGCCGAGCGCGTCGCGCTGCTCGTGGCGCGGCCGCTGGAGTGGTTCCAGCGCGCGATGCGCCCGTTCATCTCGTCGCTCAACGGCGTCTCGACGTGGATCCTGCGGCTGTTCGGGATCAGCGGCTCGGCCGAGATGGAGGAGGGGGCGACGCCCGACGAGCTGCGCCTGCTGATCTCCGAGGCGCGCGCCGGGGGCAAGCTCGACCCGGGCGAGGCGGGGATGCTGGTCGGCGTCTTCCACCTGCACGAGCAGGAGGCGCGCCAGGTGATGACCCCCTTCCCGGCCGTGGTCACGATCGACGTCAGCGACGACGTCGAGACCGCCCTGCGCCGCTGCGTGTCCTCCGGCCACACGCGCCTGGTCGTCACCGAGGACCACGACCGCGACCGGATCAAGGGCCTGGTCCACGCCAACTCGCTGGCCCGGCTGCTGATGGCCGACGGGCCCCGGGCGTCGCTGGAGTCCGTCGTCTCCGAGGCGCCGATCGTCCCCGAGACCAGGCCGCTGGACGACCTGCTGGCCGACCTCCAGCGCGAGCGCGCCTCGCTGGCCGTGGTCGTCGATGAGTACGGGCGCGTGGCCGGCATCGTCAGCGTCGAGGACATCATCGAGGAGATCGTCGGCGAGATCTCCGACGAGATGGACCCGGCGGGCGGCGAGGTGCGGCGGCTGGCCAACGGCGACTGGCTCGTGCGCGGCCACGTCGCGGTGACCGACCTCGAGGACTACGGCGTGACGCTGCCGGTCGACACCGACGCCTACAACTCGGTCGGCGGGTTCGTGTTCGCCGAGCTGGGCCGGCTGCCGCGCCGCGGCGACACGGTCAACGCCGACGGGTACTCGATCCGCGTCGAGTCGGTGCGCGACAACCGCATCGAGGCGGTCCGCATCCGCGAGCGGCGCGTCCCCGGGGCGCCCTCCTCCTAGAAACGCGAACGGCTCGCGCTGTTGGGGCACGAGCCGTCCGCATCTTCTGGAGGAGGTGCAGTGCGAGGTACGTCGAGCAGGAGTATCGGCACGATTTCTGAACGTGCCCTAAAAAACTGGGGATGCCCGCATAAGCGTGCGCGGGGCCGCGCGTCCGCCCGCGAACGCCCCGGCCGCGGCTCGTTCGTGGGCGGCTCGTTCGCTCTGCAACCAACGCTAGAGTCAGCCGCAGATGCCGGGTCAGCTGCACGCGCGCCGCGACTCCGCCGCGGCGGCCGCCGCGACGCCGGGGGCCGAGGTCGTGCTCGAGCGCGTGCGCCGCGTGCGCGGGTCCGTGGTCGCCGTCGCCGACGTCAGCCTGCGGATCGCCTCCGGCGAGTACGTGGCGCTGACCGGGCCGAGCGGATCGGGCAAGAGCACGCTGCTGTCGGTGATCGGCGGCCTGACGCGCCCCGACGGCGGGCGCGTGCTCGTCGACGGCCACGAGCCCGCGGACCACCCGGGAGGCCTGGCCGGCTTCCACCGCGACGTCGTCGGCTTCGTCTTCCAGATGCACCATCTGCTGCCGATGCTGACCGCGGTCGGCAACGTCGAGGTGCCGATGATCGCCGCGCACCGCTCGCGCTCCGAGCGCAGGCGCCGGGCGATCGACCTGCTCGACGAGGTCGGCCTCACCGACCGCACCAGCCACCTGCCGGCCGAGATGTCCGGCGGCGAGCGCCAGCGCGTCGCCGTCGCCCGCGCGCTGGCCAACGAGCCGCGCCTGCTGCTGGCCGACGAGCCGACCGGGGCGCTGGACTCGGAGAACAGCCAGCGCGTGCTCGACCTGCTCGAGGGCGCCCGCTCGCGCCGCGGCACGACGCTGATGGTCGTCACGCACGATCCGCGCGTGGCCGACCGCGCCGACCGCATCCTCTACATGCTCGACGGCCGGCTCGTCGAGGCTCCGGGCTCGTAGCGCCGCCGCTAGGCGCGCGCCAGCAGGTCGTCGGCCGGCAGGCGGCTCACGCGCCAGGCGGGGTAGAGGCCGCCGAAGACGCCGATCAGGACGCCGATCAGCAGCGCCCGGCCCATGCTCCACGGCGTGACGTGCGGGGAGACGACGTTGGCGACGCCCATCGCGTCGCTGAGCCCCTGGGCGCCGATCGCGCCGAGCAGCAGGCCGATGCCGGCGCCGAGCACGCTGACGGCGACGCCCTCGGCGAGCACCGCGGCGCTGACGAGCACCGGGCTCCAGCCGACGGCCGACATCAGCGCCAGCTCGCGCGAGCGCTCGAGCACGGCCATCGCCATCGTGTCCGTCACGCCGATGCTGCCGATGATCAGCGCCACGGCGACCAGCAGCAGGACCGTCTTGTGGACGAGCTGGCCGTTGGCGCCGGCGCGCGCGGCCTCCTCGGGGTTGGCGAGCTGGTCGACGCCGCTGACGCGCCGGGCGATCGCCCGGCGGACGGCGTCGGTGTGGGCGCCGGCGGCCACCTGCACCGCCAGCGCGGTGATCTCTCCGGTCCGCTGGATGATCCGCTGGGCCTGGCCGAGGTCCATCACCGCGCCGGCGTCGACGAAGAACTGGCCGCCGTGGTAGATGCCGACGACGCGCAGCCTCGCCGAGCCGACGCGGACCGTCTGGCCGACCTTCGCGTGCATCTCCCCGGCGAGCCGGTCGCCGATCGCGATCTCGCCGGGCGCGGTCGCGCGGCGGCCCTGGAGCACGACGAGGCGCCGCTGGATCGACGAGTCCGGCGGCGTCCCGAAGACGATCGCCGACGGGTCGGCCTTGACCTTCTCGACGAGCATCAGGATCGGCGCCGCGCTCTGGACGCCGGGCACCGCCTCGATGCGCCGCTGCAGGCCGGAGGGCAGGAACGAGGCGGTCGGGTCGGCGACCCCGTGCTGGTAGACGACGAAGTCGGCGTCGCCGAGGTGGACGAGGCCGCCGGCGGTGCGCTTGAGGCCGTCGCCGAGCGACAGCAGCGCGACGACCGTCGCCACGCCGATGGCGATGCCGAGCGCGGTGAACAGCGTCCGGCCCGGCCGGCGCCAGAGGTTGGCGAAGACGATCCCGATCACGTCACGGCCTCCCAGGCGAAGCCTATGGCGGCGGGCCGCGGATCGAGCGGCGGATCGGGCAGGCCGGGCGCCGGGACGGGATCGTTGTAGCCGCCCGGGGCGACGTCGTTGGGGCCGTCGGGGTGGAACATCGACGCCAGGTACTGGATCTGCCCGCGGCCGGGGCCGAGCTCGAACTGCCCGCCGCCGTACATGCGGATGCCGTGCGCCTCGCAGTGCTCGTAGGCGGCGAGCAGCTCGCGCAGCGATCCCAGCCGCGAGGGCTTGACGTTGACCAGCCTCGGCGGCCACGGCAGCGCCTCGACGTCGGCGACCGAGTGGATCGGCGCGTCCCAGCTCACGCGGTCGCGGTGCGGCGCGAGCACCGCGTCGACGTCGGCGTGGCCGGTGTGCGGGTCCTCGATCCACGCCTCGGGCAGCGCGGCGAGGACGCGCTCGTAGAGGGCGGCGTCGGGCGGGTTGTCGACGACCGTGCCGACGTACTGGCCCTTGAAGTCGACGCTCTCGACCGCGCCGGTCGCGGCGAGCCGCGCCAGCAGCTCCGCGTCCCAGTCGGGCGTCGGGTCGAGCTTGAACTGCAGCGACGGGTGCTCGTCGAGCAGCGCCAGCAGCGGCGCGATCGCCGGCCCGCCGTCGTCGCCGCCGAGCCGCTTGCTGACGACGAAGCGCAGCGGCCGGCACTCGCGGCCCAGCGCCGCGTGCAGCGTAGTGCCGGCCTGGCGCAGGGCGAGGTCGAGCGCCGCCGACTCGTAGGCCCAGACGCGGTAGCGCAGCGAGGCCGGCATCTCCGGCGGCGCCGGGAACAGGTCGAGCGCCTCGACGTGGTCGCAGAACGACTCGATCGTCCACGAGCCCGCGAGCGGCAGCACCGGCCCGGCGGCGAGCTGGGCCTCGTGGTCGGAGGCCTGGTAGACGACGTCCTCGCCCGCGCCCTCGGCGCCGGCGCCGCGCAGCCGCACGACCGTGCTGACGCGCGTGAACGCGCTCGAGACGTCGCGCTGCAGGCGCTCGAGGCCGTAGTCGCCGACCGTCAGCTCCAGGCCCGCGATGCGGTCCCACAGCGCGCTGCGCCGCCGCGCGAAGTCGCTCATGCCCGCTCCTCTCCCTCCAGCCGCGCGACGAGCTCGTCGAGGCGCAGCTCCTCGAGCTCCCGGCCGACCGCGTCGAGCTCGGCCGCGCACAGCTCGACCAGCGACCGGCCCTCGGCGACCAGGTCGAGCGTCTCGCGCAGCTGCGCCTCGCCCGAGTCCAGCCGCCGGATGATCTCCTCCAGGCGCGCGGTCGCGGTCTCGTAGGTGTGCGCCTGCGCGCGCTCGCTCATGGCTCGATCCTCGCACGCACGGCGTCGTCGGCGAACGACAGCCGCACGCGGCCCGCGGAGCGCGCGGCCGCGGCGCTGGTGACGACGTTGCCCGCGCCGTCGTCGACGACCGCGTAGCCGCGCGCGACCACCCGCTCGGGGTCGAGCGCATGCAGCGCCGCGGCGCGGCCCGCCAGC
>DASZVK010000410.1:0-7512 GCA_035547175.1 Solirubrobacteraceae bacterium | reverse complement strand
CGACCCCGAGGCGCTCGCCGACGCGCTCGCCGCCGTCGCCCTGGACGCAGCGCTGCGCGAGCGCCTGTGCGACGCCGGCCGCGAGCGCGCCGGGCGGCTGTTCGCCGGCGAGCGGATGGCCGAGGAGACGCTGGCCGTCTGGCGCGAGGCCACCGGGGCCATCCACTAGCCTCAACGCCGTGGGGCTCACTCTCACGCTGCTCGTGGCGGGCGTCGTCGGCGGCACGGCCCTCCTCGTCGCCCTGCAGTGGCTGCGCCGCACCCTCCGGCGCCCGGACGGCCCCGAGCGCGTGGTGGCGCTCCTGCTCGTGCTCCTCGTCCTGGAGTCGGCGCTCTACGCCAACCAGAGCGACGTGCCGACGGGCGTCTTCCACCCGCAGGCCGGGCCGGTCTCGTTCCGGATCTTCGACGTGCTCATCCCGCTCGCGCTGATCGCGCTCGTGTCCGTCCGGCGGCGCGTGTCCTACGTGCCGGGCACGGCGATGATCTGGACGGCGCTGCTGCTGTGGCTGGCCTTCGCCGGCGTCGAGGGCTTCATCTACGGCAACCCGTCCGACATGATCAGCTACCACGCCAAGGCGATCCTCTACCTCGGGGCGTTCGCGCTGACCGCCTCGATGCCGCCCGGCCGCTGGCTGGAGAGCGGAGCGATCCGCGCGGCGGTGGCGATCTCCTCCGCCGTGGCGGCGATCCTCATGGTCACCGCGACGGCGGGCCTGGCGACGACGATCCACCTGCCCGGGCTGACCGTCTACGGCGCGGGCGCGATGGGCGCCGACGCGGCGACGATCTTCGCCACGCTGGGGATCGGGACGTTCGCCGTCGCGCTCTGCCGCGACGAGCACCGCCTGCGCACCGTCCTCGTGTCGCTGCCGCTGCTCGCCGCCCCGCTCGTGGCCGGCCAGCGCGCGGCGATCGTCGGCGAGGCCATCGCGGTCGGCGTCGCCATCGGGCTCGTGCCGTTCGCCCTCCGGCGCGTGCGCATGACGCCCAGCGACGTCGGGCTGGGCCTCGTCGCCGCCGTCGGGCTGCTGGCCCTGGTGCTCACGGTGGACGCGCTGACGACCTCCTCGAAGGTGTCCCTGCCGCTGGCCAGCCAGCTGACCAGGACCTTCGAGAGCCGGGGCAAGCAGCTCTCCGCCACCGAGCGGATCAACCAGTGGGACCAGGCCCGCTCGATGATCTCGGCCCGGCCCGTGTTCGGCTGGGGCCTGGGCCACGAGTACGACTACTACTCTCCCGGCTTCCATTCCTTCTTGAAGACCGACCTGACGCATAACATCGCCCTGGACTTGTGGGTTCGCACCGGCATCGTCGGGTTGCTCCTGTTCTTGGCCGCCGCGATCGCGGCCGTCCGCGACGCCGTCGTCGCCTGGGCGCGCGGGCCCGACGGGAGCACCGGGCCGATCGCGCTGATCTGCGCCGCCGGCCTGGTCGGGCTGCTCAGCAAGGGCATGTTCGAGTCCCTGTTCGAGAAGTACCGGCTGACCATCCTCATAGGCTGCCTGGCCGGGATGTGCGTCGCCTTGGCCCGTGAGGTGGCCGTGGCCGCCCCCCAGCCGTCGCCTTCGCCCGCCGAGCCCCCGGCCCGCTCCCTGCGCCTCCTGCCCACATGACCATCCCGCAGATCACCGGCGCGCTGCGCCGCTTCTGGCCGCTCACGCTCGCCGTCCTGGCCCTGTTCGTCGGCATCGGGCTGCTCGCCTCGTTCCTGCCCACGCCGCGCTACCGGGCGGGGGCGATCGTGTTCGTCGCGCCGCGCAACCTGCAGGCGGCGAACTTCGGGACGGCGGCGCTGGACGTGCTCATGCCCACGATCGTCGAGCAGGTGGGCACCCGCCGCTTCGCCGAGCGGGTCAAGCGCGAGAGCACGCGGCCGATCGGCGACACCAAGCTGTCGGCGACCAACGAGCCCGGCACCGGCGTGCTCACCGTGACGGGCGAGAGCACCGACCCCGCCGCCGCCGCCGTGGCGGCCAACGTGGCGGCCAACCAGCTGCGCAGGGACTCCATCTCCAACGCCGTCACCTTCTCCGTGCTCGACCCGGCCGTGGTGCCGACGACGCCGGCCACCCCGCGCAAGCGGGCGACCATCCTGGGCTGCATCGTCATCGGGCTCATCCTCGGCGTCTTCGCCGCCCTGGGCGCCAACCGCCTGCGCCGCCGCGTGACCGGCGCCGAGGCCATCCGCGACGAGTTCGGCCTGACCGTCCTGGGCGAGATCCCGCGCGAGCGCCGGCTGCCGCTGCGTCCGTCGACGCTGATGCGCAACAGCTCCTACGACGAGGTGGCCGAGGCCTACCAGCTCCTGCGCACCAACTTCGAGCTGATCGCCGGGGACCTGCGCACGGTCGCGGTGACCTCCTGGGACCAGGGCGAGGGCAAGACGACGGTCACGGCCAACCTGGGCTGGCGGCTGGCGCTGCTGGGACGGCGCGTGATGATCGTCGACCTCGACCTGCGCCGGCCGTCCGCCCACGAGCCGTTCGACCTCGACCTGGCCGGCGGCGTCGCCGACCTGGCCAGCAGCGCGAACCGCGGCGGCCGGGTGCGGGCGCGGCCCAAGCGCACCGACCTGCCCGAGCTGGAGGTCCTCACGGCCGGCCGCACCCACGACGACCCGGCCCGCGTGATCGAGACCACCTTCCCGTCGATCGTCGAGGCCGCCCAGGACCGCCTGATGCTGGTCGACACGCCGCCGCTGATCGTCAGCGAGGCGGCGCTGATCGCCTCGATGGTCGACGGCCTGGTCATCGTCATCGACGTGCGCCGTCGCGACCCGTCCGAGCTCGAGGCGCTGCTGCAGGTCATCCGCCTCACCAAGACCAAGGTCCTCGGCGTGGTCCTCAACCAGATGCGCAGCGACCCGCGGCGCCGGCGCCTGTCGGACTACTACGGCCGCCGGCACCTTCCCGCGGCGGTCGACGGCAGCGCGACGGTCGTCAGCCGCTCCGGCGTCTAGCCGGCAGGCGCCACGCCGTCGAGGGCCCAGCCGGCGCGCTCCATCCTGGCCGCGTCGGCGGCCAGCCACGACCGCGCGCGGCGCCACTTCCAGTGGAAGTAGTAGAAGCCGTAGAGGTGCTGCAGCGCCGCGCGGGAGACCGGGCTGCCGGCCGTCGTGCGGCGGTAGCCGTGGACGACGCTCACCTCGGGCCGGTAGGCGACGCGCAGGCCCGCGAGCCGGATGCGCACGCACCAGTCGATGTCCTCGGGGGCGAACGGGATCCGCGGGTCGAGCTCGCCCACCCGCTGCTGCGCCTCGCGCGTGAACAGCTGGCAGGCGCCGATCACGTACTCGGCCTCGCGCGTGCGATCCTCGGGGACGTCGAGCATGAGGTGGCGGCGCACGACGCGCCCGTGCTCGAACCAGCGCTTGAGCGGCGGGCGGCGCAGGGCGGGGAGGACCAGCGGCGGCATGCGCCGCGCCGCATGCTGCGAGCGGCCGTCCTCGTGGACGAGCTTGGGCCCGACCAGGCCCACGTCGGGGTGCGCGTCGAGGAAGCCCACCAGGTCGGGCAGCGCCCCGGCCGTCAGCCGCGCGTCGCTGTCGAGGAACATGAGCAGACGGCCGCGCGCGATGCGCAGGCCGTGGTTGCGCGAGGAGCCGCCCTCGTTGCGGGTCAGCGGCACCACGATCGCCGACGGATGGGCGCTCGCGACGGCGGCGAGCGTGTCGTCGCGCGACGCGTTGTCGACCACGATCGTCTCCACCGCCAGGCCGCCGGCGTGGCGCTCGATCGAGGCCAGCGAGTCCAGCAGCGCGTCGCGCGCGTCGCGCGTGATGATGATGATCGAGACGTCGGGCGTGGCGGACACGGCGGCGAAACGCTTGCAGACCGCGCGGCGTCTTCGCCGGGCGGGTCAGCCGGAGGCGTAGGCCGGGCCGCCGACGAGGCGCACGGCCGCCACCGTGGTCAGCGCCCCCAGCGGGGCGGGCCAGCCGAAGAGCCCGCGGAAGCGCTCGGCCGCTCGCGGGAAGTGCCCCAGCCGGTGCCTCCCGTCGGGGGCGTCGTCGTCGAAGTAGACCGAGTAGCCCACGTCGTGCGAGGCGATCCAGGCATGCATGCGGTCGATGTACTCGGGGCTGTCGCTGCCGCCGTGGCCGTCGGCGCGGTCCACGAGCCCCCACTCGGGCAAGCTCATCGGCTTGCCGTGCTCCCGGGCGAAGCGCGCGAGCCAGGCCAGGCCGTAGGGCTTGTCGACCAGGTCCTTCCAGCGGATCGCGGCATCGGCGAAGTCGGGTGCCCAGCTCTGGTCGTAGACGTCCTGGCCGATGTAGTCGACGTAGGCGTCGCCCGGGTAGGCGCTCGCCGGGTCGATCGGGGCGTCGCCCCCCCAGGCGCTGCCGTTGTTCGTGCACCAGTCGAACCGGAAGCGGGGGCTCACGGCCCGCATGGTCCGGACGATCCGGCGCCAGTACTCGGCGTAGTCGGCGCCCTTCCCGCCCACGATCGACCACCGGTACCAGCCCTCGTTGAACTCCCATCCCAGGCGGATGATCGCGTCGCGCTGGCCGTGGCGGACGAGCGCTCGGGCCAGCGCGCGGAAGTGCTCGTCGTAGGCGCCGGCGGCGCCCTCGCGCAGGGTCGCCGTGCCGGTCGAGGGCAGCATCGCCACCGAGTACACCGTGCGATAGCTCGTGCGCCGCCAGCGATCGGCGGACCACGCCGGCGACTCGATCTGCGACCACGTCGCGGTCGGGACGTAGTCCATGACGACCGTCGGGCCGCGCCCCAGCCAGCCGCCGAACCGCGCGGCGCCGCGGACGTTGCCGCCGCCCACGTAGACGCCCAGCGCGTCGGCGAGCGCCGGCGCGCTCGCGCCGAGGAGCCCGGCGGCAGCGCCCAGCAGGGCGAGGAGGAGGGATCTCATCCGGCGCCGTCGCGTGCGGCGAGCGTATCGGGGCGGCCCCGTGCCGGGCGTCGGACGACCGTGCGCGGGTCAGCCGAGCGCCCGCAGCGGCAGCAGCATGCGCAGCTCCCGCGTGCCGATCACGCGCAGGGCCAGCAGCAGCAGCGGGTAGACGGCCGCGGCGAGGGCGATCAGCGCCCCCAGGGGCAGGCCGACGCCGTCGGCCAGGGCCAGAGCGGCCCACAGCGCGCCCGCGGCCAGGACGACCCGGGGCACCCGGCCGACGGGGATCCCGCGCGCATGGGTGAGGCGCGCGATCTGCCACAGGCACAGTCCCGTCACCAGGACCTCGGTGCCCAGCGTCACCCAGGCGGCGGCGACGAAGCCGTATCGCGGGACGAGGACGAGGTTGGCCGCGACGTTGACGACCAGGCCGGCGAACGCGGCGACGAACTGGCGGCGCGTCTGGCCGATGACGAGCAGGATGTTGGTGGTGAGGTAGCCGACGCAGGCCAGGGCGAACGCGGCGACGAGGACGGGCACCGCCTTTGCCGCGGGCGCGAACTCGTCGCCGACGACGAGCCGCACGATCGGGTCGGCGGCGACGAGCACGATGGCCAGCGATCCGAGCGCCGGGATGCTCATCAACTCGGTCGCTCGCATGACCACGCGCGCCATCCCGCCGCGGTCGGCCGGCCACGCCCGCGCGAGCAGGGGCGCCACGGTGGCCATCACGGCCGTCGGGATGAACTGCGCGGTGGTGAAGAACCGGTAGGCCACCGCGTACAGGCCGGCGTCGCGGCTGCCGGCCGACTCGAACACGATGATCTGGTCGATGCTGCCGTAGGCGATCACGACCATCGCGCCGAGGCCGAACATGCCGCCGGTCCGGAACAGGCGCCGCAGCGCCTCGCGCGACGAGTGCAGGCTCAGCGGCGTGGTCCGCGCCGACAGCAGGGCCTGGACGGCCGAGGCGAGGGCGGTCGTCGCGGTCAGGCCGACGGCGAGCGGCAGCAGGTCGCCGTCGAGCAGCTCGACGACGACCACGACGCCTCCCCAGAGCACCGTCTGCCCGGCCATCACGAGCATCGGGACGACGTTGCGCAGGCGCAGCTGGTGCGTGACCTGCAGCGACAGCCCCGCGCTGAGGGGCAGCTGGGCCAGCACGACGAGCGCGGCGACGAGCATGACCCCGCTCTCGTGGATGGCCAGCATCACCGCCGCGCCCACCACGAGGGCGGGCACCGACAGGGCCAGGCGGGCGACCAGCAGGGCCGAGACCCACGTGCGCTCCTCCTCGGGCCGCGCGGCCGCCTCGCGGATCGCCACGCCCTCCATGCCGAGCGTGGTGAGCGAGCCCATCAGCTGGTAGACGGTGAGGATCGTCGCCCATTGGCCGAAGCGCTCCTGGCCGAGCGTGCGCACCAGGAGCACGGTGACCGCGAGCACGAGCACGAGGTTCACGACCCGCAGGGCGAGCTGGAGGACGATGTCGCGCAGCGCGCGACGGCGCTGGTGCTGGGTGCCGGTGGCGGGCGCCGTCACGACCGAGCAGCCGGTGCCCGTCAGGCGCTCGCGTAGCCGACGGCCGCGAGGGCGGCGAGCGCTCCCTGGACGGCGCGGTCGGCGGCCAGGGCGCGGCTGCGGGCGCGGCGGAACGCCGCGGGGGAATGCTCGTCCGCCGCGGCGCCCAGGCGCTCGTACGCCGCGGCGCCCAGGGCCAGGGCGTCCGCGAGGCGCTGCGCGGGCCCGACCGCCAGCGGCGGCGGCTGCAGCGTCGCGGCGGCGCGACCGGCCGCCGCATAAGCGGAGGCCAGGTGCTGGGCCGCGTTGGCCTGGCGCCCGCTGGTCGGCGCGGCGCCCAGCTCGTCGAGGCCGAGGCGACGGCGCGCGTCGAGCGTGCGCAGCAGGTCGCGCAGGCGGGCGACCTCGGCGCGCGCCGGCACCGCCGGACGCGGGTCCGCGCGGTGCAGGCGCAGCGCGGTCGTCAGCGCGGTCACGCAGTCGTCGCTCGCCGTCGCGCTCAGGCGCGGGTCGGCCAGGCACAGCGCCGCCGAGACGCCGGCGGTGGAGGGGACGAGGGCGAGCACGGCGCGCAGCGGCGCATGGCCGGCGACCGCCCCGGAGTACAGCCGGGCCTGCAGCGCCCCGCGGGCCATCGCGCGGCCGGCCCGGTCGGACCCGTCGGTCAGCACGTCGGCGAGCAGGCGTGGCACGGCGTCGGCGGCGACGTCGCCGACCAGCAGGTTCACGCCCGGGCTGATCACCGGCTCGACCGCCACCGTGCCGGGCATCAGCCGCCCCAGCCACGGCGGAGCCACCGTGCCCAGCCAGCCGCCGAACCCGGCGAGCACGAGGTGCCCGGCGGCGACGCGCTGGGCTCCCACGCTGTGGGGAGGCTCAGCGGTGTGATGGCCCAGGGTCCGGCCGACCATCGCGGCGACGGCGACGGCGGCGACGGCCAGCACCGCGACGAGCAGGCGCGGCCCGAGCGCGCGCAGGCGCACGAGCGCCATCTCGCGCCGGGACGGCCGGCGCCCGCGGAGCATCGGCGCCGGCGCGACGGGATCGTCGGCCAGCGGGCTCATCCGCTCGATTCGAAGTCGTTCGGCCCGGTCGTCGCGGGCGGCGTGCGCTGCGAGGCGCTCGGCTTCGTCGTCG
>DASZVK010000409.1:0-7724 GCA_035547175.1 Solirubrobacteraceae bacterium | reverse complement strand
TCCACCGCGGGAATGCTCGGCTGGAGAAGACGGAAGCTCTACAGACAACGGATTGCGCAATCTGTTGTCTGCACGGTGAACGAGTCGGCCGGAGCGATCAATGACAGGTGGGTAGATGCCCGGACCCGCCGCGTCCGCTCGCTGAACGCATGAAGACAAAGAGTTGCGAAACACTTTGTCTGCATATAGGGTGCCGACGCGGCGGTCCGATCAGGTCGCGCCGAGCAACTGACGAAGTTCGAGCGGAGTCGCCCACATGTCCCTCAGCCTGTCGCGTCGCGCGTCGTCGGTCCTTCCCGTTGTGTTCGCGGTCGCGCTGTTCGCGCTTCCGGGCGTGGCCTCGGCGAGCCTGTCGTGGTCGGGGCCGGTCGGGATCGACCAGCGGCCGGACGATCTCGCCGCGATCTCGTGCCCGTCGACGAGCCAGTGCACGGGCGTCGACGAGGACGGCTACGAGGTGACGTTCGATCCCGCCGATCCCACGAGCACCGACCGGCACGCCCTCGGCTCCAGCGCGCTGGACGACGTGCAGTGTCCCTCGGCCACCGAGTGCGTCGCGCTCGGCTCGGACGGAGACGAGATCACGTTCGACCCGGCGAGCCCGCCCAACTCGCCGGCGCCGGTGGCGATCAGCGACGATGGCGCCGATCTCCTGTCGTGCCCGTCGGTCAGCCAGTGCACCGCGACCGGCGGCCCTGGCGAGGTCATCACGTTCGATCCTGCCTCGCCAGGCGACGCCACGCTCTCGACCATCAGCCTCCCCTCTCCGGTCTCGTTCAGCGCGATCTCGTGCCCGACCACGACGCAGTGCACCGTCACGGCGGACATCGACAACGACACCGACGTCTACACATTCGATCCGACGGCGGTCGGCTCACCCTCGCCGGACACCCTTGCCACGGAGGGCGGGGTCTATGCCTTCGACTGTCCATCCGCGACCGAGTGCGTCCTGATCGGCGGCGACAACTACGTCTTCGATCCCCAGGCCGTCGGCTCGCCCGATCCCGTCACGATCGTCGACCCGACCGTGCTCGACTTCATCACGGGCGTCTCGTGCGCGTCCACGTCGCAGTGCGTCGCCGTCGGCGACTTCGGCGACGCGATCGCCTTCGATCCGACCTCGCTGGGGGCCGGCGCACCGGCGAATCCGATCACCGGCGTGGGCTACGACGAGGGCGGGCTGCTCGGAGTGGACTGCGCGTCAACGAGCCAGTGCACGGCGTTCGGTGGCCACGGACGGGCCGCCACGTTCGATCCGGCGTCGATCGGCACGCCCGTGGCGGTTCAGGTCGAGCCGAACATCGACACGCCGATGAGCGACCTGGCGTGCCCGTCGTCGTCAGTCTGCGTGGCGCTGGACAGCGACCACGGATGGGCCACCAGCGTGACGTTCGATCCCTCCTCGTCGGCCGTGCCGTTCCGCGGTCCTGCGCTGTTCTACCTCGGCACGAGCAACTTCGCGCTGGCCTGTCCGACCACGACGCTGTGCGATGCGATCTCCGACGGATCGCGTACCGCGAGCTTCGCTCCCAACGTGTGGGACGAGCACGTGAACGGCGGCGGGAACTCGTTCGACATCGACGGCGGCCACTACTTCACCGCCTTGGCCTGCGCGGCCGCCGACCAGTGCGTGGTCGTCGACGACGCCGGCCGCGAGCTGACGTTCGATCCTGCGTCGCCCGGATCGCCGACGCCGCGCTCGGTGGACGCCGGCCATCTCCTCCTGGGCCTCGCGTGCCCCACGACGAGCCAATGCACCGCCACCGACGACTCCGGCCGGGAGGTGACGTTCGATCCGACGACGACCGACACGCCGACCCCGGTCGAGATCGACGGCACCACGTCTCTCGGCGCGATCGCGTGCCCGTCGGCGACGCAATGCACCGCCGCGGACGCCGACGGCCGTCAGGTGACGTTCGATCCGCAGGCGCCGAGCGTCCCGTCGGCGCACGACGTGTCCCTCGGAGGCGCCCTGGTGCGTATCGCCTGCCCGTCGACGACGCACTGCGTGGCGATCGACGAGGACCACGATCTCGCACTGGAGGGCGATCCCCGGTCGTCCGCCGCATGGACGATCGAGCCGCTCGCCGGCGCCCAGTCGCCACAGGGCCTCGCGTGCCCGACCGACGGCGAATGCGTCGTCGTCGACTCCATCGGTCAGGCGTTCCACGGGACGAGCGGTGGCACGGACGGCGGTGGCTCCGGCGGGTCGAGCGGTGGCAGCTCCGGCTCCTCGCCCGCACCCGCGCTGCCGCTCCCGGCTCCCGTGCCGGTCCTGCCGATCCCGGCCCCGACGCCCCAGCCCAAGCCGGCGACGCCGAAGCCTGCCCCGAAGCCGTCGGTCAGGCAGGCGTCGAGCGCGCGGACGACGTCGCTGACGAAGGGCATCACGCTGTCGCTGTCGCGGCTGAAGGCCCGTTCGAAGGTCACGTTGCGCGTGCGGCATGCCGGCAAGACGCTCAAGACGCTGACCGGCAAGGCCGACTCCAAGGGCCGGCTGAAGCTCAAGCTCAAGCTCACCAAGGCCCAGCTGCGCAAGCTGCACAAGCGCAAGCTGACGCTGCGCTACACGGTGACCAACGCCGCGGGCAGGACGACGACGGTGACGGAGACGCTCTCGGTGAGCTGATGGCCGTGCCGGTCGTCGGCGCTCGTGCGCCCCTCGGAAGGGTGGGTCGCATGGGACGCGGGCTGAGCGCGACCGCCGCGCCGGTCACGGTGAACGTCGTCAGCCCTGCGCCGGCGGTCCAGATCGTCAGCCCGACAGCGGATGCGGCGGTGCGCGAGACGATCCACGTCCAGGTCTCCGGGCAGACCGACCCCTCGCGGGTCGACTATCCGGTCTCGATCACCGCCTTCAACGGCAAGACCGCCAAGAGCAAGGTCAGATGCCAGGGCCGGCGGGCCTGCCGGTGGCGTCGTGTCGTAGAGGGCCGGCACATCGGGCAAGCATCGCCTCAAGGCCGTGATCCGGACGCACACCGGGCGCACGGGCACCGTCACGGGACGCTGCACGCTCGCCGGCGCCGGAGGGCACGGCCGTCGCGATCCAGCGCAAGCGCCCCGGCGGGCGGTCGATGCTCGCGCACGGCGCCCTGTCCTCGCACGCCTGCTCGTACGCGATCACGCCGCGCCGTCCCGGGGCGATCGGCGTCTACGTCTCCCTGCAGGGCAACGCGACGACGAAGGCCGTCCGGCGGAAGGTCGCCACGCTGCACGTGACCTAGGGCCCGCTTCCGCCTGGTCGTCGCCTCTGGGGGTGGCCGACGTCAGCCCCGATAGTCGTGGTCAACGTCGGCCACACAAGCAGGGGCCGGACGGCAGCTGCTGGGCTCCCAGTGCCCCGAGCTGGATTCGAACCAGCGGCCTTCCCCTTAGGAGGGGGACGCTCTATCCGGCTGAGCTATCGGGGCGCGAGACGGCGCCGAGGTTTGGCCGACCGCCCGCGAAGGGTAGTTCGCGGCGACGGAGAACCCCAAGCACGGTGAGCGTCGGCGTAGCAGAGCTCCCGCCAGGCCCGAACCTCGACCCGCTCGCGGACGAGGAGGCGGTCGCGCGCTCGCCGACGGCCCTGTTCGTCCGCCGCTTCCGGCGCGACCACCTGGCCGTGGGCGCGGCCTGCTTCATCGTCCTGCTCGTGCTGGTGGCGATCTTCGCGCCGCTGCTCGTAAAGGCGCTCGGCCTGCCGGGGCCGAACACCCCGAACCTGCGCGCGCTCGACAGCTTCGGCTCGCCCGCGGGCCCCAGCGGCGCCCATCCGTTCGGCGTCGACCCGCTCGGGCGCGACGTGCTCTCGCGCGTGATCTACGGCTCGCGCGTCTCGCTGGAGGTCGCGTTCATCTCGACCGGCGCCGCCGTCGTGATCGGGACGCTCGTCGGGATGCTGGCCGGCTACTACCGCGGCTGGGTCGACACCGCGCTCTCGCGGCTGATGGACGTCGTCCTCGCCTTCCCGCTGCTGCTGCTGGCGATCGGCCTGGCGTCGGCCTGCACGCTCGGCAAGGGCTGCCTCGGCGGTGCGATCAAGCCGGGCCTGTCGGTGCTGATCGTCGTGATCGCGATCGCCTCGTGGCCCTACATCGGGCGGATCGTGCGCGGCCAGGTGCTGTCGCTGCGCGAGCGCGAGTTCGTCGAGGCGGCCCGCTCGCTGGGCGCCTCCGACATGCGGATCATCCTGCGCGAGATCCTGCCCAACCTCGTGGCGCCGATCATCGTCTACGCGTCGCTCGTCCTGCCGACGAACATCCTCTTCGAGGCGGCGCTGTCCTACCTCGGCGTCGGCGTCCAGCCGCCGACCGCGAGCTGGGGTCAGATGATCGCCGACGCGACCTCGATCTTCGACACGGCCTGGTGGTACATGGTCTATCCCGGCGCCGCACTCGTCCTCAGCGTCCTGGCGTTCAACCTGGTCGGCGACGGCCTCCAGGACGCGCTCAACCCTCGTGCCGACAGGTAACAGGGCCCGGAAGGAGAAACACGCACCATGCGAATCCGACTCATCACCCCGCTGGCGCTCGCCGCCGCCGCGGCGCTGGTCGCCGTCTCCGGAGTCGCCAGCGGCGCCGGCAGCGGCCCCAACGTGCTGCCCGGCAAGGGCAAGAAGGGCGGCACGCTCAACGTCCAGTCCGCCGAGACGTTCGAGCACCTCGATCCGGGCCAGTCGTACTTCCAGATCGACTACGGCGTGATCTACGCGGTCCAGCGGCCGCTGTACTCGTTCAAGCCCAACGATCCGAGCCATGCCGCGCCGGACCTCGCCGCGGCGCTCCCGAAGATCAGCTCGAGCGGCAAGACGGTGACGATCAGGATTCGCCCCAACGTCCACTACAGCCCGCCGGTCGATCGCGCCGTGACGTCGGCCGACGTCAAGTACGCGATCGAGCGCGGCTTCTCGGCCGTCGCCCCGAGCGGCTACGCCTACGCCTACTTCGGCGACATCGTCGGCGTGCCGAAGGCGCCGACGAAGAAGGTCCCGAGCATCTCGGGCATCCAGACGCCGAACAAGACGACGATCGTCTTCAAGCTCAAGCGCAACTTCGGCGCGACGCTGGCCAAGGCGCTGTCGCTGCCGCTCTCGGTCCCGGTGCCCAAGGAGTACGCCAAGCAGTACGACGCGCACACGCCGTCGACCTACGACAGCGACCCGACCAAGCAGGCGTTCACCGGTCCGTACGTGATCAGCAAGTACTCGGCCTCGTCGGGCGTGACGCTGCAGCGCAACCCGAACTGGAAGGCGAGCACCGACTTCCGGCCGGCCTACGCGGACACGATCGTCTGGAAGACGGGCGGCGACCCCGCGGTCGTCGGCAAGCAGGTGCTGGCGTCCAAGAACGGCCTGATGATGGACACGCCGTCGGCGCAGCTGATCAAGAGCACCTATCAGCGCCACCGCGACCAGATCACGTTCGCGCCGCTGGGCTCGCGCTACGTCGCCCTGAACACGCAGAAAGGCCTGACGAAGAACGTCAACATCCGCAAGGCGATCATCGCGGTGACCGACAAGGTCGGGATGAACCTCACGCGCGGCGGGTCGCTGCAGGGGGTGCCGGGCACGCACTTCCTCACGCCCGGCCAGCCCGGGTTCGCCCAGGCCGGCGGGAACAAGGGCTTCGGGCTGGACTACATGAACACCCCGAACGGCAGCCTCAAGATCGCCCAGAAGTACATGAGGAAGGCCGGCTACCCGTCGGGCCGGTACACGGGCAACGACGAGCTGACGATCGTCGGCTCCAAGGAGGACCCGTGGCCCGCGACGGCGACGGTGTTCATCGCCGGCCTGCGCAAGCTCGGCTTCAAGGTCGCGCTGAGCCAGGTGCCGCACTCGACGATGTACTCGAAGTTCTGCGGCGTGCCCAAGCAGGCGCCGAACATCTGCCCGAGCGTCGGCTGGCTGCCCGACTTCCCGGACGGCTACGCGAACCTGTTCGTGCCGTTCGACGGCC
Organism: Solirubrobacteraceae bacterium; assembly: GCA_035547175.1. GTDB lineage: Bacteria > Actinomycetota > Thermoleophilia > Solirubrobacterales > Solirubrobacteraceae > BP-464. Next base: position 1,782 of record DASZVK010000409.1, on the reverse strand, counting down.
AGGCGATCACCGCGGCCAACAACGCCAACTGGCCGCTGCTGAACGACCCCAAGGTCAACGCCGCGGTCGACAAGGCGGCGGCGACGGCCAACGCCGCGGCGCGCAACCGCGCCTGGGCGAAGGTCGATCGCCTCGTCAGCGAGGCCGCGCCCGCGGTGCCGTGGCAGTGGAGCCGGGACGGCCTGCTCCAGGGCACCGGCGTCCATGGCGTGATCGCGTCGTGGAACGCCGACTGGGACCTGGCCTACAGCTACCTCGACTGATCCGGTGAGCCGTCCCCGGGGTCCCGCGCGAGACGCGGGACCCCGGGGACGGGCCCGGTCGCCCGATGCTCGCCTACATCGCTCGCCGCCTGCTCTGGGTCGTCGTCCTGCTGCTCGTCGTGAGCGCGGTGACGTTCGTGATCTTCTACGCGCTGCCGACCGCCGACCCCGCGGTGCTGCGCGCGGGCAAGCAGCCGACCCCGGAGCTGGTCGCCTCGATCCGGCACACGCTGGGCCTCGACAAGCCGATCTACGCGCAGTACTGGATCTACATGAAGAAGATCGTGCTGCACTTCGACTTCGGCTACAGCTACCAGAACTCCCAGCCGGTCGCGCGCGAGCTCTTCCACCGCCTGCCGGCGACGATCTCGCTGACGGTCGGCGCGGTCGTCGTCTGGCTGCTGGCCGGGATCCCGGTCGGCGTGCTCTCGGCGGTGCGGCCGCGCAGCCTGCTCGACCGCTTCGCGATGGGCGGCTCGCTGGTGGCGATCTCGGCGCCGGTCTACTGGCTGGGCCTCGTCGGCCTGTTCCTGTTCTCCAAGGACATCGGCAAGGTCCACGTCTTCGACGGCGCCGGCAGCTACGTCGGCATCACCGAGAACTTCGGGACGTGGTTCGGCTCGCTGCTGCTTCCGTGGCTCGTGCTGGCGGCGAGCTTCGCCGCCTTCTACGCGCGGCTGCTGCGCTCGAACCTGCGCGAGGTGCTCGCCGAGGACTACGTCCGCACGGCGCGGGCCAAGGGCCTGTCGGAGCGACGCGTCGTGCTGCGCCACGCGCTGCGCGCCGCGATCACGCCGATCGTGACGATCCTCGGCCTCGACATCGGCATCCTGCTGGGCGGCGCCGTGCTCACCGAGACGGTGTTCAACATCCCCGGCATCGGCGCCTACGCCTACGACGGGATCTCCAACGCCGACCTGCCGGTGGTGCAGGGGACGGTGCTGCTGGCGACGTTCTTCATCGTGCTCGCCAACCTCGTCGTCGACGTCCTCTACGCCGCCCTGGACCCGCGCATCCGCTACAGCTGATGGCGCTGCTCGAGGTCGCCGGCCTGGAGGTCCGCTTCGACACCGAGGACGGCGTCGTGCACGCCGTCGACGGCGTGTCGCTGGAGCTCGAGCGCGGCCAGGTGCTGGGGCTCGTCGGCGAGTCGGGGTCGGGCAAGAGCGTCACGGCGCTCACGCTGCTGGGGCTCACGCGCTCGCGCGCGACCACGATCGCGGGCAGCGCGACGTTCGACGGGCGCGACCTGCTGGCGCTGCGCGACGCCGAGCTGCGCACGGTCCGCGGCGACGGCGTCGCGATGATCTTCCAGGACCCGATGTCGTCGCTGCACCCGTTCTTCACGGTCGGCGACCAGCTCGTCGAGGCGGTCCGCGCGCACCGCGACGTCGGCCGCGAGCAGGCGCGCGAGCGGGCCGCCGAGATGCTCGAGCGGGTCGGCATCCCCGACCCGCGCGGGCGCCTGCGCGCCTACCCGCACGAGCTGTCGGGCGGCATGCGCCAGCGCGTGATGATC
>DASZVK010000408.1:0-3254 GCA_035547175.1 Solirubrobacteraceae bacterium | reverse complement strand
GAACTGCGAGGCGACCGCGCTCTACTGGCACGAGCTCGGCTTCCGCTTCACCGAGTACATCGTCACCGACGGCGACGATCCGCGGATCACGGGCGCCTGGCTGGCCCGCAAGCCGACCGTCCACGATCTGGCCCTCACCGCCGGCCGCGGACCGCGGCTGCACCACGTGGGCCTGTACGTGGCCGAGACCGCGGGCGTGCTGCACGCCTGCGACCAGCTCGCCGCCAGCCGCCGCTCCGACGCGATCGAGCGCGGGCCCGGCCGCCACGGCGTGTCCAACGCGTTCTTCGTCTACCTGCGCGACCCGGACGGCCACCGCATCGAGCTCTACGCGTGCGACTACTACACGGGCGACCCGGACCACCGGGCCGTGCGCTGGTCGGTCAACGACCCGCGCTGCCGCTCGTTCTGGGGCACACGGGCGCCGGACAGCTGGTACGAGGAGTCGAGCGTCGTGCTCGGCTCCGACGGCCGCCCGGTCGAGACGACCGAGGCGAACGTCGACGAGCGCGCGGCCTGGACGGAGGTCCTGGCGTAGCGGGGACGGTGACACGCCCATGACCGACATCGGCCGCGTCGGCGTGTGGAGCCGCGAGCTGCGCTTCCACGCCGATCGCGCCGCGGCCGCCGACGCGGCGGCCGAGCTCGAGGAGCTCGGCTTCGGCGCGCTGTTCATCCCCGACGTCGGCGGCGACGTGCTCGGCGCCGTCGAGGAGATGCTCGCCGCCACGCGCACGATCCCAGTCGTCACGGGCATCCTCAACATCTGGATGCACGAGCCCGAGGCGATCGCCGCGGGCGTCGAGGAGATCGAGCGCCGCCACCCCGGGCGCTTCCTCGTCGGCCTCGGCGCCAGCCACGAGTCGGTCGTCAACGCCGACGGAGTCGACCGCTACGCGCGCCCGCTGAGCGCCATGCGCGCCTACCTCGACGCGCTCGACGCCGCCCCGACGCCGCTGCCGCCGAGACGGCGGGTCCTGGCCGCGCTCGGCCCGCGGATGCTCGAGCTCTCGCGTGAGCGCTCGGCCGGAGCGCATCCCTACCTGGTCCCGCCCGAGCACACGGCCATCGCCCGTGCGGCGCTCGGGCCCGAGCGGCTGCTGGCGCCCGAGCTGTCGGTCACGCTCGAGCCCTGTCCGGCGCTCGCACGCGAGCGGGCGCGCGCGTTCCTCGCTGACTACCTGCAGATGCCCAACTACGTCAACAACCTGCGTCGGCTCGGGTACTCCGACGACGACCTCGCCGGGGCGGGCGGCGACCGCCTGCTCGGCGACCTGGTCGCGACCGGCGAGGCCGCCGTCGCCGCTGCCGTGGCGGCCCACCACGAGGCAGGTGCCGACCACGTCTGCGTGCAGGTGGTGGGTGCCGGGGAGGCGCTGCCGCGCGACCAGTGGCGTCGGCTCGCGCAGGCGCTGCTCGGCTAGATGGCGGCATCATCACATATGGTTTGATATAGGATCATCTCGCTACGAGGGTCGCGGTGGGGGTTCGCGCGCGAGCCGCACGACGAAAGGCAGTGGATGGCTGACAGCAGGTACGAGAGAGGGCTCGAGATCCGCGAGGAGATGCTCGGGGCCGAGCACGGCCGCGCGAAGGTCGAGGGCGCGGACGACTTCACGCACGACTTCGAGGAGCTGGTCACCAGCTACTGCTTCGGCGGCGTCTGGGACCGCGAGCAGCTCCCACGCGCGACGCGCAGCATGCTCACGATCGCGATGCTCGTCGCCCTGGGGCGCGCGCACGAGATCCGCGTCCACGTCCTCGGCGCCGCCAACAACGGCGTCTCGCGCGAGGAGATCCGCGAGATCATGATCCAGGCGATGGCCTACTGCGGCATCCCGCTGGCGCTCGACGGGCTGCGCAACGCGAAGGCCGTGCTCGACGGGCTGGACGCCGCATGAGCGTCGTCGGCTTCGTCGGGCTGGGGAACATGGGCCGGCCGATGGCGCGCAACCTGCGCCGCGCCGACTTCGAGGTCGTCGTCTTCGACGTCGACACGGACGTCAGCGCCGCCTTCGCCGACGAGTTCGGCGGGACCGTGGCGGTCGGCCCGGCCGACTTCGCCCCGGCGGAGATCGTCGTCACGATGCTGCCCGACGGCAAGGTCGTCGCCGACGCGATCCTCGAGGCCGACGGCGGCATCGCCTCCGGCCTGGTCGCGGGCGCCGTCGTCGTCGACATGAGCTCGTCGAACCCGCTCGACACGCGCAAGCTGGGCGACGCGCTCGCCGAGCGTGGGATCGGGCTGGTCGACGCTCCGGTGTCGGGAGGGATCGCGGGCGCCGACAGCGGCGAGCTGACGCTGATGGTCGGCGGCGACGACGCCGCGGCGATCGAGCGCGTCCGGCCAGTGCTCGAGGTGCTCGGCGGCAGGATCGTCCTGACCGGGCCGCTCGGCTCGGGTCACGCGATGAAGGCGCTCAACAACTTCTGCGGCGCGGCCTCCTACGCCGCGACGGCCGAGGCGCTGGCGATCGGCCAGCGGTTCGGCCTCAGCGCCGAGGTGATGCTGGCCGTGCTCAACACCTCCACGGGGCGCAGCTTCAACACCGAGGTCGTCTTCGCGCACGAGGTCGTCACCGGCCGCTACGGGACGAACTTCGCGCTGCCGCTGCTGGCCAAGGACGTGGGTATCGCGGCGTCGCTGGCCGAGTCGTCGGGCCTGGAGACGCCGGTCGTCGGCCTCGTCGCGCAGCGCTGGGCGCAGGCGCGCGACGCGCTGGGACCCGCGCGCGACCACTCCGAGGCCCACAAGGCGTGGTGGGACGTCGTGCTGACGTCACCGGCCGCCGCGGGGTCAGCCGCCGACGGCGGCTGATGCGAGAATAGATCGAATGCCCCCTTCCGAAGGCGTCGTGACCAAGCAGGAGATGGTGTACCGCGCGGTGCGTGAGCGCATCCTCAGCGGCGCCTACGGTCCGGGCTATCGCGTGGTCATCGACGCGCTGGCCGACGAGTTCGACGTCTCCGGGTTGCCGGTGCGCGAGGCGATCCGGCGCCTGGAGGCCGAGGGGCTCGTCGTCTACCGGCCCAACGCGGGCGCGCAGGTCGCGCCCGCGGACCCGGGGCTGTTCGACGAGGAGATGACTGTCCTGGCCGTGCTCGAGGGCTACGGGACAGCGCTCGCCGCGCCGTGCATGGGCACGAAGGAGATCGCCCAGCTCAAGGCGGTCAACGACGCGATGGTCGTCGCGATGAACGAGATGGACGCACTGCGCTTCGGCCAGCTCAACCAGGAGTTCCACGGGCTGATC
>DASZVK010000407.1:0-3694 GCA_035547175.1 Solirubrobacteraceae bacterium | reverse complement strand
AGCCGAGCGTCCCGCCGCAGCCGGCGAGCGCGACGGCCGCGAGGAGCGGAAGTTGAGCTGGCAACCATCGCCGGCGCGCGCCGGTACGCTCTCGGGAATGCGCCGTCGTGTGACCTTCTCGCGCAACGTCACGCTGTCGCTGTCGCGGACGTGCGTGTCGCACTGCAAGTACTGCGCGTTCCAGACGCACCGACCGCATCTTCACACCCCCGACGAGGTCGAGAAGCTGATCGACGCCGCGGCGCGCCGCGGCGTCAAGGAGCTGCTCGTGCTGACCGGCGACTTCCCCGACCACGACGAGGGCGTGCGCGAGCGGCTGGCGGCGCTCGGCTTCGAGGACTTCGTCGCCTACGTCGCGTGGTGCTGCGAGCGGGCGCTCGAGCGCGGGCTGCTGCCGCACACCAACCTCGGCGCGCTGGGCCGCGAGGACCTCGCGCGGCTGCGCGAGGTGACGGCGTCGCAGGGGCTGATGCTCGAGTCGATCCGCGACGACCTCGTCGCCCACCAGGGCTCGCCGACCAAGGACCCGAAGCTGCGCCTGCAGACGATCCGCTGGGCGGGCGAGCTGCGGATCCCGTTCACGAGCGGCATCCTCGTCGGCATCGGCGAGAGCGAGGAGGACCGGATCGCCTCGCTCGAGACGCTGGCCGAGGTCCACGCCCGGCACGGTCACCTGCAGGAGGTCATCCTCCAGAACTACGTCCCGCACCGGAGGTACTACGGCGAGGAGCCGGCCGAGATCGCCACCGACGCGGCCGAGCGCTACTGGCGCACGGGGCTCTCGCCGGTCGTCCACCGCGACGCGCCCGCGTGGGCCTCGCCGGTCACGCTCGAGGACCTCGAGCGCCTGATCGCCGAGTGCCGCCGGCTGATGCCCGACGTCGGCATCCAGGTGCCGCCCAACCTCTCCGAGCACTGGCCCGAGCTGGTCGCCGCCGGCGCGACCGACCTCGGCGGCCTGTCGGCCAACGGCGACCACATCAGCCCCGAGCACCCGTTCCCCTCGCCGCACCAGGTCCGCAAGCGCCTGGCGGCCGACGGCGTCGCGCTGACCGAGCGGCTGTGCGTGTACTCGAGGTACCTCGACCCGGAGTGGGTCGCGCAGGGCGTGCTCGACGTCGTCAAGACGAGGTACTGGTCGTTCATCCCGCGCAACGGCTCGGGCCGCCAGCAGGCGCCCTTCGCGATCAACGCCGACCTCGTCGGACCGGCGATCGAGCGCGCGCGCGACGGCCGGCGGCTGAGCGCGCAGGAGCTGACGGCGCTGTTCGCCGAGACGCGCCCGGAGGCGATCGAGGACATCCGCCAGGCGGCCGACGAGCTGCGCGCCGAGCTGGCCGGCGAGCTCGTCACGTTCGTCGTCAACCGCAACATCAACGTCTCCAACGTCTGCACGGTCGGCTGCGCGTTCTGCGGCTTCGGCCAGGGCAAGCGCTCGCCCGACGCCTACGACCTCGACGAGGACGAGCTGCGCGCCCGCGCGCGCGAGGCCGTCGAGTACGGCGCGACCGAGATCTGCATGCAGTCGGGCATCCACCCCGACTGGGGCCTGCGCGAGTACCTGCGCTGGCTGGAGGTGCTCAAGGACGAGGAGCCCTCGCTGCACCTGCACGCCTACTCGCCGATGGAGGTCTCGCACATCTCCGACGTGACCGGGATGGCGCCGCGCGAGGTCTTCGAGCGCCTCAAGCAGGCCGGGCTGGGCTCGACGCCGGGCACCGCCGCCGAGGTGCTCGACGACGGCGTGCGCAAGCGCATCAGCCCCAACAAGCTGCCGGTCGCGCGCTGGGTCGAGGTCATCGAGGCCTCGCACGCGGCCGGGCTGCGCTCGACGGTGACGGTCATGTTCGGCCACATCGAGGAGCCCTGGGAGCTGGCCGAGCACATGCGCGTCGTGCGCGACGTGCAGGAGCGCAGCGGCGGCTTCACCGAGTTCGTGCCGCTGTCGTTCATCCCGTTCCACACCCTGCTGGGCCGCACGCACGGCGTCGAGGAGATCAGCCGCGAGGAGAACCTCAAGCACACGGCCGTCTTCCGCCTGGCGCTCGGGCGGACGGTGCGCAACCTCCAGGCGAGCTGGGTGAAGATGGGCCTCGACGCGGCGACCGAGGCGCTGCGCTGGGGCGTCAACGACCTCGGCGGCACGCTGATGGAGGAGAACATCTCGCGCCTGGCGGGCTCCTACCACGGCGTCAGGCTCGACCCGCCCGAGCTGATCGCCGCCGCCCACGCCGCGGGCCGGCCCGCGGCCGAGCGCACGACGCTCTACGAGATCCGCGCCGAGCACCCGGTGGCCGAGGCCGTCGGCCACGAGGCGGCCGCGTGAGCGAGGGCGCGATCACGCGCGAGGGCCTCGAGGCGCTGCGCGCCGAGCTGGCCCAGCTCGAGGGCGAGGAGCGCCGCAGGATCGCCGCCCGCATCCAGGCGGCGCGCGAGCTCGGCGACCTCAAGGAGAACGCCGAGTACCACATCGCCAAGGAGGACCAGGGCCACCTGGAGACGAAGATCCTGCGCCTGCGCGAGCGCCTGCGCAGCGCGCGCGTCGTCGAGGTCGCCGAGGGCGCGGGCGTGGTCGCGTTCGGCGGCACCGTCACGGTCACCGACGAGCAGACCGGCCGCCAGTCGACCTACACGATCGTCGGGCCGACCGAGGCCGACATGGCGGCGGGCAAGCTGTCGGCCGAGTCGCCGGTCGCCACGGCGCTGATCGGCAGGGCCCCGGGCGACGTCGCCGTCGTGCAGACGCCGCGCGGCGAGCGCCGCCTGCGCGTCGACTCGCTCGGCTGATGGTCACCGCCCTGGTGCTGGGCGTGATCGTCCTCGGCTGGCTCTCGCTGCCGGTGATCTGGTTCGTCTTCTTCCACGGGAAGAAGGAGGGCGACTAGGCGAACAGGTCGCTGGCGCGGTCGCGCACGAGCGCGGCGGCGCCGGGGCCGTCGGCGTCGGTGATCCAGCGGTCGAGGCCGCGCACCACCACCGCCGGCTCGCCCGCGTCCTTGCCCGCGCGCGCGAGGTCGGCCGCGGCGGCGGCCTCGTCGGCGATCGCGATCGCCGTGGCGCGCAGCTCACGGCCCGAGCGGTCGCGGCGGCCGGCCCAGTCGTCGACGACGGCCAGGCCGGCGATCCCGATCGCGACGTCGACCTGGGCGACGCGCCAGGCGCGGCCGAAGGAGTCGGCGATCACGACCGCGCAGCGCGCGCCGAGCGCGCGGCGCAGCGCGCGGGCCGAGGCGTCGGGGTCCTCGGGCAGCAGCACGAGGTGCCCGTCGGGCGCGTTGGAGGCGTCGACGCCGGCGTTCGCGCAGACGAAGCCGTGGCGCGTGCGGCAGATCAGCACGCCGGGGCGCTCGCGCACGATCTCGGCGGCCTCGTCGAGGATCGCCTGCACGTGGCGCGGGTCCTTGCCGTGCGGGCCGGCGAGGCCGCGCGCGCGCTCGCCGGGCTCGACGTCGGCGAGCGCGACGACGCGCCCCTCGGCCTTGCTGACGACCTTGTGGGCGAGGACGAGCACGTCGCCGTCGCCGACGTGGCCGCGCAGCAGCGCCGCGAGGTCGTCGCCCGGCCGCACCTCGGGCAGGCCCTTGATCGCCGCCGCGGCGATCACGGCGCCGCCTCGCGCGCGGCCAGCGCCGCGCGCACGGTGGCGAGGTCCTCGGCGGTGTCGACGTCGATCGCGAACGCCGGGTCGTCGTCG
>DASZVK010000406.1:0-4052 GCA_035547175.1 Solirubrobacteraceae bacterium | reverse complement strand
GCCGCCGCCCGCGCCAGCGCGGCGCCGCGCGGGGCGCGCAGCAGCGGCGTGGCGTGGCGCTCGACGTCCGGCAGCCGCTCGAGCACGGCGGCGGGGGCGTCGTCGGCGTGGACGAGCACGCAGGTCAGCTCGGGCTCGTGCTCGCCGACGGCCTCGACGAGCGTGGCCAGGTAGTTCAGGCCGCCGAGCCAGTCGTAGAGGTTGCGCCGGACCGGGAAGGCGACGCGCGTCACGGCGTCCGGTCGCCGGCCCGAAGCGACCGGATCCAGTCCACGGTCCGCGCCACGCCCTCGCGCACGCCGACCCTCGCCTCCCAGCCGAGCACGTCGCGCGCCTTGCTCACGTCGGGCCAGCGGCGGACGACGTCGACGGGATACGACGGCAGGTGCTCGAGCGCGAGCTCGCCGGGGTCGCGCCCGCAGCCCTCCCAGACGATGCGCGCGATCTCGGCCACGGTCAGCTCCTCGCCCGCCGAGATGTTGAAGTCCTCGTTGCGCGCCGCGGGCGAGGCCATCGCCGTAACGATCCCGTCGGCGATGTCGTCGACGTAGGTCAGCGTGCGCGTCTGCGTGCCGTCGCCGAAGATCTCAAGCGGCGCGCCCGGCGCCAGCTCGAGCGCCTTGCGGATCAGGTCGGGGACGACGTGGGCGATGCCGGGCTCGTCGTCGGGCGCCTCGCCGGGGCCGTAGGCGTTGAACGGGCGGCAGATCGTGTACGGCAGGCCGTGCTCGTCGTGCGCGGCGCGGCAGTAGACCTCGCCGGTCAGCTTCGAGAAGCCGTAGGCCGACAGCGGCACGGGGCAGTCGGGCAGGTGGGACTCGGGCGTCGGGAAGACCTGCGCGCGCTCGAAGACCATGCTCGAGGAGACGTAGACGAAGCGCTCGACGTCCGCGTCCAGCGCCGCCCGGACGACGGCGTTGTAGAGCGCGTTGTTGACCTCGGTGAGCGTGTGCGGGAGCTTGTGGAAGTTGCCGATCCCGCCGACGATCGCGGCGAGGTGGACGACGTGCGTGCAGCCCGCGGCCGCCGCGCGCGCGGCGCCGAGCTCGCGCAGGTCGACCGCGCGCACCTCGCAGGCCTCGCGCATCCAGGCGGGCGCCTCGCGCTGGTCGGCGACGCGCACCTCGAGGCCCGGCTCGTCGAGCAGGCGGCGCACGACGGCCGCGCCGATCGTGCCGGCGCCGCCGGTGACGAGGACGCGGCTCATCCCGCCGGCGCCAGCGAGCGGACCTCGGCGGCGTAGGCGAACACCTGGCCCGCGCCCCAGCAGTCCCACGGGTCGACGACGAGGCAGCCCTCGGCGCCCAGCCGCTCGATGCGCGCGAGCGTGTCGCGCTCGCAGAAGACGCTGTGGTTGGCGGCGACGACGACGGCCGCCGCGCCGGAGACGGCGTCCTCGAGCGTCTGCGTCGGCGTCGCGACGAGCGGGTCGCAGACCGCGACGTCGGCCAGCTCGCGCTCGAGCAGCCGCACGAGCTTGTGGGCGAGCGAGTCGCGCTCGTCGTCGGTGTCGCGCTTGAACGCCAGGCCGAGCACCGCGACCTTGCGCCCGTCGAGGCTCCCCAGCCGCCGCTTGATCCCCTCGACGAGGAACAGCGGCACGCTCTCGTTGACGCGCGAGACGGCGAGCAGCATCCCCGGCGCGTGCGAGCGCTCCTCGCTGAAGGCGAAGTCCTTGCGCAGGCAGGTGCCGGCGGTGAAGCCCGGCGGCTTCATGCCGCCGCGCGGGTAGTCGCGGTTGATCAGGTCGATCACCTCGAAGACGTTCGCGCCCCACTGCTCGCAGTCCATCATCAGCAGGTTGGGCAGCGAGAACTCGGCGTAGCGGAGGATGTTCGTCCAGATCTTCGCCAGCTCGGCCTGGACCGGCGTTGTCATCCGGATCGGCGCGTCGAAGACGCCGAACAGCGCCGCGCAGCGCTCGCCGCCGTCCTCGCCGACGCCGCCGACGATGCACGGCAGCGAGTCGATCTCCTCGAAGAAGCGCCCCGCGGCGATGCGCTCGGGCGCGTGCGCGACGAACAGCTCCTCGCCGACGCGCAGGCCGCGGCGCCTGGCCACGTAGCCGGCGACGAAGTCGGTCGTGCCGGGGGCGATCGTCGAGCGCAGGATCAGCGAGTGGCCGGGCGCGAGCACTCCCAGCAGCTCGTCGAGCACCGAGCGGATCTCCGACATGTCGATCTCGATGTGCGAGAACGACGGCGTGCCGACGGTGACGACGACGTGCTCGGCGCGCGCCGCGCGCGCGACCTCGTCGGTGAGCGTCAGGCGGCCGCTCGGCAGGACGCGGTCCAGCGCCTCCTGCGCGCCGGGCTCCTGGAACGGCATGCGGCCGTCGCGCAGGGCGTCCAGGCGCGCGCGGTCGACGTCGACGCCGACGACCCTCAGCCCCCGGTCGGCGAAGCTCAGCGCGAGCGGCAGGCCGACGCGCCCGAGCCCGATGACCGAGACGTCAGCGTCCATGCTGGGAGGCTAGCGGCGGGCGGAGCGGCGCCGGGAGGCCGCGTACTGACGCGCGAAGCCCCACACGAACAGCGGGTTGTAACGCGCGTAGCGCCGCCACAGCCGCCGCGGCTCGCGACTCAGCCGGAACAGCCACTCCAGGCCGATGCGCTGCATCCACGGCGGCGCCTGCGCCACCAGGCCGGCGTGGAAGTCGAACGCGGCGCCGACGCCGACGAGCACCGGCGCGTCGAGGCGGTCGCGCATCCGCGCCATCCACCGCTCCTGCTTGGGCTGGCCGGTGCCGACCCACACGACCTGCGCGCCGGAGCCGTCGATCTCGGCGATCACGCGGGCCTCCTCCTCGTCGGTCAGCGGCCGGAACGGGGGCGAGTAGCCGCCGACGACGTCGAGGCCGGGGAAGCGCCGGCGCAGCTCGAGCGTGAGCTGCACGAGCGCGCCCTGGTTGCGCCCGCCGTAGAGGTACATCTTCACGCCGGTCCGCGCCGAGCGCTCGCAGTAGTTGGCCATCAGGTCGGGGCCGTAGACGCGCGTCGCCCGCCGGTGGCCGAGCGCGCGCATCGCCCAGACGAGCGGCTGGCCGTCGGGCACGGCGAGCGCGCGGTCGACCGCCGCGCGCGTCTCGGGGTCCTCGCGCGCGACCATCACGAGATGGACGGCGGCGGCCGTCAGGCAGACGCGGCCGTTCGCGGCGACCGTCGCGTCGATCCAGTCCATGACCTCCTCGTAGTCGGTCGCGGCCAGCGACGTGCCGACGATCTCGACGGTCGGCGGCGGCGCCGGCGGGCCGGGCGCGGAGGCGGAGGAGGGCGAGGGGTCGGCGGGGATCATCGCGGCGCCGCCGGGCGGCGTGTCGGCGTCAACGCGCGCGGCGGGCGAAGGTCGCGCGGTTGACCCTGGCCCCCAGCGTATCCGCGGCGCCCGCGTCAGCGGCGCCGGTAGAGCACGTCGCCGGGCGACAGCGGCCCGAGCGGCTCGTAGCGCTCGCCGAGGATCGCCTCGATGCGCTCGCGGCCGCCGGAGACGTCGTGGACCTCGACGAGCACGAAGCGCGGCGCGTGGCGTTCGAGGTCGAGGCCCTCGAGCACGCTCGGCTCGAAGCCCTCGACGTCGAGCGACAGCAGGTCGACCTCGGGCGCGCCGAGCTCGTCGAGAATCGACGACAGCGTGCGCGCCGGCACGACGACGTCGCGCTCCTCCTCGATCCCCAGCAGGAACGCCGTGCCGACGTAGGCGCGGTCGTCGGCCTCCGAGCCGCGCGCGCCGGCGACGACCGACATCAGGCCGCCGTAGCGCATCTCGACCGTCTCGCCCGGGTGCCCGAAGGGGACCAGCGCGCAGTTGAACGCATGCGCCTCGGGGCGCTCGCGGACGACCTCCGCGAACAGCTCCGGGATCGGCTCGACGAGCACGCCGCGCCAGCCGCGGAAGCGCGCCAGCCAGTACGTGTTGCTCTGCGCGTAGCCGTCGTTGGCGCCGGCCTCGACGTAGAAGCCGCCGTCGCGGTCGATGATCCGGTCGAGCGCGCGGTCGATGCCGTGCAGCGCCGGCCGCGACAGCGAGTCGTCGCCGCGCGCCTCGGCCCGCCG
>DASZVK010000405.1:0-3533 GCA_035547175.1 Solirubrobacteraceae bacterium | reverse complement strand
GGCGCGGAAGTGCGGCTCGGCGTCCTGGGCGAGCCCGGCCTCGTAGAGCGCCATGCCGAGGATGAAGCGCACGCCGGGGGTCATCTCGGCGACGCACTCGCCGATCTCGGCGACGACGGCGTCGGCGCTCGCGCCGCGGCGCAGCATGACGCCGGCGAGCGGGTCGACGGCCTGCACGAAGCGCGGGTGCTCGCGCAGGCTGCGGCGCAGCAGCTCCTCGGCGCCCGCCAGGTCGCCCTGGCGGCGCAGCAGCTCGGCCAGCTCGAACATCGCCACGAACGTGCCCGAGCCCATCGTCGCCGTGTAGCCGCTGGGCGCGTCGCCCATCTCCAGGCAGCGCTCGAGCCGCTCGCGGGCGGTGGCGTCGTCGCCGCGGTCCTGGGCGATGCGCGCGTGCTCGAGCACGAGGTCGGTGAAGCCGGGGAAGCGCTCGAGGCCCTCGTCGATCAGGCGCAGCGCCGCCTCGGCGTCGCCGACGCCGCGGCGCGCCCTGACCAGGCGCGAGACGAGCACCGGCGCGAACGGGTAGTGCGTGCCGGAGGCGTCGTCGGCGACCATCCGCCACGCCCTGTCCAGATGGCGACGGGCCTCCTCGTCGCGGCCGAGCGCGAGGTACTCGGAGCCGAGGTTGAAGGCCTGGAAGGCGTCGTCGACGCCCTCCTGCGCCTGGCGCTCGAGCAGCTCGATGTTGCGGTCGGCCTTGCGCTTGGCGTCGCGCACGACGCCGAGGTAGCCGTAGTGCTCGAGGCGCACGCCGGTGCGCTCGAAGCGCTCGGGCAGCTTCGTCGGCAGCGTCGGCAGGATCTGCTCGTGGATGCGGCCCTCGAAGCGGTACTGCGGGCGGTTGCGGAACACGCGCAGGGCGTTGTGGTTGACGCCCGCGCCGCTCTCCAGGGCGCCGACGTAGCTGGTCTCGACGAGGTGGAAGGCCTCGCGCCAGGTCCGGCCGGTCAGCTCGCGCAGCGCCTCGCGGTCCTCGGCGACGAGCACCTCGTCGGCGTCGAGGTAGATCAGCCAGTCGCCGCCGGCGGCGTCGAAGGAGACGTTGCGGGCCTCGGAGAACGAGCCCGTCCAGGGGAAGTCGATGACGCGCGCGCCGAACGACTCGGCGATCTCCTTCGTGCGGTCGGTCGAGCCGGTGTCGACGACCACCATCTCGTCGACGACGCCCTGCACGGAGGCCAGGCACTGGCCGAGGTGGGCCTCCTCGTCGCGCACGATCATGCACAGGCTCAGGCGCATCCCGGTCGCGGGGCGCGCCGCGGCCGCGATGTCGGTGGCGCGGCGGCGCAGGTCGCCCAGCTCGGCGCGCACGGCCGCCGGGACGTTCCTGTCGACCGAGATGCAGGCGCTGCGCCGCCGGTCGATCTCCCGGCGATTGCTCGCCGCGGCGGTCTCGCCGGGGGCGAGGCGCTCGGCGGCCGCGAACAGCGCCGCGGCGCCGGTCAGCTCGCCGATCTCGTAGAGCGCGATGCCGGCGTAGTTGAGCAGCACGGGCTCGCGCGGCTCGACCACCAGCGCGGCGAGCAGGCCGCGCCCGGTGGCCAGGAAGCGCCGTGCCAGGGCGCCGGCGGAGCCGCGCGGCGCCGCGAAGCCCGCCTCGGCCAGCTCGCGCAGCGCGAGGTAGCGCTCGTGGTGGTCCTCGAGCGCGTTCGCCTCGGCCCACAGGGCGGAGACGGCGCTCCAGTCGCCGCCGTTGAGCGCCGCGCTCGCGCGCTCGGCGCGCGGGCGGTCGGGAACGGGGACGGCGGGTGCGTCGGCGATGCGCAGGGCCATTACGGGTGCGTCATCGGCCGTTCGTCCAGCGGCTTGAGCGGCCGCGCGCGGCGCGGCCGCTAGACCAGGAGGCCCGTGCGCATCGCCGTCGCGACGGCGGCGGCGCGGTCGCCGACCTCGAGCTTGCGGTAGATGTGGTCGAGGTGGGTCTTGACCGTCGACGGGCTCAGGTAGACCTGCTTGGCGATCTGCGTCACCGACAGGCCGTCGGCGACGTGGCGCAGGATCTCGGTCTCGCGCGGGGTCAGCAGCGGGCGCTCCTCGACGGCCTGCGAGCGCATCGCCTGGACGAGCGAGCCCTGCGCCTCGGGCGCGATCACGGTCTGGCCGCGGCTGACCGAGACGACGGCGTCGACCAGCGCCCGCGTCTCGACGAGCTTGGACAGCACGCCGGCCGCGCCGGCCACGAGCGCGCGGTAGACGTCGGGCGAGCCGACGTCTCCGGTGAGGATCAGCACGCGCGTCGAGAGCCCCTCGCGCACGACGGCCTCGACGAGCTCGGCGCCGGTCATGTGCGGCATCGTCATGTCGACCACGGCGACGTCCGGCGACCGCTCGGCGATCGCGGCGAACGCGGCGCGCCCGTCGCTCTCCTGCGCGACGACCTCGACCCCGGGCTCCTCCTCGAGGGCGCGGACGACGCTCGAGAGGTAGAGCGGATGGTCGTCGGCGCAGAGAACGGTGCAGGGCGGAGCCATGGCGGGGCGCAGGTTTGATCGGCGCGTGCCGAGCCCGCGCTGAGCCACTTGGCCTATTCGTCCATCCGCCGATCCCCGGATCCGGGGATGCCGTCGCGCGCGGCGGCGTAGATCGCGCGGATCTCGGCCCGCTCGGCCGGCGGCGGCGTGTTGCCGAGCTCGCGCCGGGCGGCGGCGACCTCGGCGCAGCGCGCGAGCGCCGCGTCGTCGGCGTCGATGCCGATGTCGGTGAGGCGCTCGGCGCCGGCCAGCCGCGCCAGGCGGGCCGCCAGCGCGGGTGCGGCGACGACCTCCAGGCCGCGCCGCTCGAGCGCGCGCATCGTGTGCGGCAGGAGCGTCGCGTTGGCCGGCCCGTGACCGGCCCCGGCCTCGCGGACGAGCGTCTGGGCGAGGACGTGGTGCATCCCGTACCAGGCCGCGTCGATCCCGTAGCCGGACAGCAGCGAGGCGAGCGCGAGCGCGTCGCGGTCGGGCGCCCGCTCGTCCTCGAACGCCGCGCCGATCAGCCGCGCCGCCTCGCGGCAGGCCAGGCGCGGCACCGGCGAGGTCAGCGTCGTCGCGGCGCCCTCGACGGCGTGGCCGAGCGAGTTCGCGGCGCTGGCGGCCAGCTCGGCCGGCGGCTGCGACGCGCTCAGCGCGGGGTCGTTGAGGACGACCTTCGGGCGCACGAACGCCGGCACGGGCTCGAGGCCGGCCACGTGGCGGTGGACCCACGTCATCTCGGCCGAGCTGAGCGTCGTCGGGATCGCCGCGACGGCGCGCCCGGTGGCGGCGCCGAGCGCCTTGGCCGTGTCGATCACGCGCCCGCCGCCGAGCGCCACCAGCGAGGTGGTCGCCCCGCGCGAGGCCCGCACGGCGTCCAGCAGGCCGGCCGCGACCTCGTCGACGCGGCCCGGCGGGACGTGCAGCGTCGCGCCCGCCGCGGCGACCACGGCCGGGGCCTGGGCGGCGGCGCGCTCGGTGGTCAGCAGCAGGTAGCCGGCGCCCAGCAGCTCCTCGAAGCCGTCCACGGCGCCGCGGCCGAAGCGGACGACGCGGTCGCCGTCGCGCCAGGTGAAG
>DASZVK010000404.1:0-8931 GCA_035547175.1 Solirubrobacteraceae bacterium | reverse complement strand
CATCATCATTGTCAAGCGCAACGAGCACCGCCTTTGGTCCGCCACCTCGGCGCGCGAAGACGCAGAGGCAACGATTGCGCAAGCGATGCGCCTCCAGCGGGCATGACGAGTCGTCCCCGCCTCACTTCCATCAACCTATGGGAGCGCCACGAACAGCGCTGCCTACGGACGTTGCGCGCTGCCCTTGCCTTGCTCACCGATGGCCCTGCCGACGAACGAGAAGCCGACCTCAACCGTCGGCTCTACCAGGCCATCATCGCCGTCCAGGTCGAAGACGCCAGGCGCGGGCTTGAACAACTCTCAGTCGTCGTTCCCGAAGGCCGCAACCCCCCCGCCGCCTCCGACGCACAGCGTGCTGCCCGCGAGCACAAGATCCCCGACTTCTACTGGGCATACGTCGACCATCTAGCACCCGAGCCAGCCGCGGTGGCTCGCCAGTTCGTCGTCGAGTGCAAACGGCTCACCGCCTCCTCCAAGACCTGGAACTACATCGCGCAGTACGTCGACGCAGGCATTCGGCGCTTCATCAGCGAAGCCCACGGCTATGGCAAGGACGCATCGAGTGGCGCAATGGTCGGCTACCTCCAGAACATGGAGGTCGATGCCGCGGTCACCGACGTCAATGCCCACGCAAGCGCCAATGGGCTGCCGTCGCTCACGGTCCGCGTGCGCTCGGTAAGCGCTCCAGTCGAACTGGATCACCGACTTGTCCGTCCCTTTCGCGACAGCCCGTTCCTGCTAATGCACTTCTGGACGCGCGTCACCTAGAGAGGGACTTGGCGCTCCCGCCGTTGGGCGCGGGAGCCGTGTACGCGGTACCGGTGAAGAGAGACGCCGTATCCAACGAGGAGTTAGTCGTCTGTGACGAGGTGTAGGTGCCGCTGGGGCTGGGCCGGGCGGCGGTGTTGGTAGGCGTCCATCGCGCGTTGCGCGCGGGCAAGGGCGCGGCGTTCTGCGAGCTTGGTGTAGACGGTGGCGATCAGGTAGCCGCCGCCGTCGTCGTGGCCGACCATGGTGGCAACCGACCATGGTGGCAACGGTTCTCGCGACCTCAAAAGCGACAGCTTTGCCGTACAAGTGTTCGCCATGGCATACGATCGATCTGACGCGTGTTCAGCCCCGGTACCACGTGGGCATCGCCGTTGCAAGCCCGTTGCAAGCCCCCAATATCGCCCGTGTCGCGGAGGCTTTCTAACCGTTCGCCCCGATAGCTTCACGCAGGACGAGGGCCCGCGAGCGGGGGCGAAAGGCCCCGGAAACGCGGGCCTTCCGCGTGCGGGGCTCGGCGCACGGCGATTGCGCGGCTGGGCGAGCGAGAGCTCAGACGACGTCGGCGACGGGCACCGGTGGCGCGAACCCGTCTTCCGGCGTCAGGAGGATCGCGCCCTCGCCGGTTGCGTAGGCCTCCTCGCCGTGCTCGACCACGTCGAGGCCGATCGACTCCTCGACCTGACCCACCCGGAGCGGCGTCGCCAGGGCGACGAGCCGGAGGATCGCCACCGTGGCGCAGAACGCGAACGCGGGGGCGGTGAGGACGGCGAGCGCCTGGTGGCCCAGCTGAGCCGGGTTGCCGTAGGCGGCGCCGTCGGCCACGCCGTTCCAGGCGCGCGACGCGAAGACGCCGATGAACAGGATCCCCAGCAGCCCGGCCATGCCGTGGGCGGCGAGGACGTCGAGCGTCTCGTCGAGGCGGCTGCGCGGGCGCCAGAGGATGAAGAGGTAGCTCGGGACGGCGGCGATCGCGCCCAGGGCCATCGCCCAGCCCGGGCTGACGTAGCCGGCCGCCGGCGTGATGGCGACGCATCCGACGACGATCGCCGTCGCCGCCCCGATCGCCGTCACGTGCCGGTCGCGGACGGCATCGAGGGCGAACCACACGGTCAGCGTGGCCGCGGGCGCCAGCAGGGTGTTGGCGAACGCGAGGATCCCGGGCTTGTCGACGCCGAGTCCGCTGCCGCCGTTGAAGCCGAACCAGCCGAACCACAGCAGCCCCGCGCCCAGCAGCACGAAGACGGCGTTGTGGGGGATGAGGGCCTGGCGCCCGTAGTCCTTGCGCTGCCCGACGATCATCGCGGCCGCCATCGCCGAGAACCCCGACGCCATCTCGACCGGCACCCCGCCGGCGAAGTCCAGCGTGCCGTCGCGCTGCAGCCAGCCACCTCCCCAGACCCAGTGCGCGAGGACCGGATAGACGAGCACGGACCACAGCGCCAGGAAGGCCAGGAACGCGCCGAACCGCATCCGCTCGACGACCGCGCCCGACACCAACGCGGCGGTGACGACGCAGAAGGTGGCCTCGTAGGCGAAGAACACCAGCCCGGGGATGCCGGTGCCGGCCCGGGGCGCGAAGCCGACGCCCCGCAGGAGCACGTGGTCGAAGCCCCCGATGAACCCGTTGCCGGGGGAGAAGGCCAGCGAATAGCCGACGGCCGCCCACGCGACGGTCACGACCGCCAGCGCCGCGACGGTCATCATGAAGGTGTTGAGCGTGTTCTTCGAGCGCACGAGGCCGGCGTAGAAGAGGCCCAGCGCGGGCGTCATCAGCATCACCAGCGCGGTGGCCACCAGCATCCACGCGGTGCTGGCCCCGTTGATCTGCGCCGCGGCGGTCACCGGGCGCCGACGGGCGTGACGGCCTGCTCGTCGGTCTCCCCGGTGCGGATGCGCACCGCCCGCTCGAGGGGGACGACGAAGATCTTGCCGTCGCCGACCTCGCCGGTGCGCGCGGCGTCGGCGACCGCGTCGATCGTCGTGTCGACGTAGGCGTCGGACACGGCGATCTCGAAGCGCACCTTGTCGGAGAGCGACATCTTCACCGTGCTCCCGCGGTAGGTCTCGACGCGCTCGAGCTCGCCGCCGTGCCCCTGCACGCGGCTCATCGAGAACCCGCGGACGTCGGCGCGATGCAGCCCGGCCAGCACGTCGTTCGCGCGTTCCGGTCGCACGACGGCGATCACCAGCTTCACCTAGATGACCCTGCTGGCCGATGCCGACCGTCCACATAGCCACGTGGACAAAGCGGCGCCGGTCCGTCTCGACATCAGGGCCAAATACGAGACGCTCTACGTCGCCGCGCCGGCGCGGGCGCAGACCCAGCCCTCGGGCATGCGCCCGCTTGCCAGGAACGCTCGTAGCCCGGCGCTGGCCGGGCCGCTCAGCGCGGTGTCCGCCTGCGGGTAGATGATCGGCTCCTCCTTGGAGTTGTGCCGGTCGAGCTGCTCGAGCAGCTCGCGGCACACGGGTGCCGCGCTCCCGCCGGCCAGCTGGGCTTCCGCGGCGTCGAGCGTGTCCCAGATCTCGCCGTGCTCGCGCAGCATCACGAAGATCGGCGCGACCAGCCCGGCCTCGCGCAGCGGCGTGAACAGGAACTCCTCCTCGAGGAAGATGTGGCGACGCAGCGCCTGCATGGCGCGGGTCAGCGCGCCGGCGTCGCCGCCGGCGAGGTACGCCTCGATGCCCGCGTCGATCTCGCGGTGCTCGTGCTCCAGCGCGGCGGCGAGGCTGTCGGCGCCCGTGGGCACGCGGTCCTGGCTGGGCATGGCTTGCTCCTGTCCGTTCGTGATGTCGTCCTCCTGGCGGGCCAGGCGGTGCATGAGGCCGTTGACCTTCTGGGCCGCCGCCGGATCCGCGCGACGCAGAACGGCCCAGACCCGTCCCGCGAGCCGGTTCGCCGCCTCGGGCTCGCCGGCGTCGCCGAGCGCCCGGAGGGTCGCGATGAGCAGCGGCACGAGCGCGTCGACCGGCTCTCCGTCGTGGCGCGCGGGCGCCGGTGGGCTGGTCGTAGGGCTGCTCATACCTCTTTTTTACACGAACTGTGTGTAAATTGGGAGGCGGGCGGCTCCTGCTCGGCTCGTCGCTCAGCCGAGTCCTTGCGCGAAGCCCTGCCGCCAGCTCGCATAGCGCGGCTCCCAGCCGAGCTCTCGCCTGGCCTTCTCGTTCGAGGCTCCGCGCGTCGCGGTCATCATCGCGGTCGCCGCCTCACCGGCCGCCAGCCGACCGAGCCAGCGTGGGATGCGCCTCGGGGGCTTGGCATCGAGCGCGCGCGCCAGCGCCGGCAGCCACTCGCGCACGGGCGCCGGGTCGTCGTCGACGACGTTGTAGGCGCCGGGCTCGCCGCGCTCGACGGCGATCACGGTCGCCGTCGCGGCGTCCTCGACGTGGACGTGCGAGAAGACGCCGCCGCCGTCGCCGACGATCGGGAACCGACGCCTGCGGATCGGCGCCGCCATCTGCGCGTCCGCGGCCAGGCTGATCGCGGTCCCCGGGCCGTAGAAGCCGCCGTAGCGCAACGCGAGCCCCTCGCCCCACTCGATCGACGTCACCGCCCGCTCGAGATGGAGGATCGCGGCGATTCCGGCCCGCAGCGGCGCCGGCGCATCGCTCGGATCGACGGGGTCGGCCTCGGTCAGCACCGATCGACCCGCGCGGGCGAATCGGAAGGCCCCGAAGCTCTGCGCCACGAAGCGCCGTGCCCCGACGGCACGGGCGGCGGCCAGGAGATGGTCGGTCGCCTCGGTGCGCAGCCGGTTGGTCATGGTCGCTGCGAGGGAGCGGTCCGGGCGCCGGGCGTCACGGACGCTCATCGGCCCGGACAACGCCGTGAGCTGGTGCACGACGACCTCGGGCTCGGCGGACGCCACCGCCCGGGCGACCGCGTCGGGGTCCAGGGCGTCGGCCACGACCGGCCGAGCGCCCAGGCTGCGCACCAGGTCCTGCTTGGACGCGCTCCTGGTCATCCCGACCACCGCATGGCCTCGCGCCACGAGCTGCGGGACGAGCGCTCGGCCCATGACGCCCGTGGCGCCGGCTACGAAGACCTGCATGACTGCCTCCTGTCGTCCGCCTGCCCTCGTGAGACGAGACGGAAACGCCGCCCGTGACGGCGCGCGGGGCCGGCGCCGTCTGCGCCAAATAACACAAATTTGTGTTATCTCTGTACTTCCTGTAGCCTGTGGCACATGCCGACCGATGCCGAGATCACGTTCGCCGATCACATGGGGCGGTTCTACGCCCGCCGGTACGCGTTCCCGCCGATGGTCGGCCGCCTGATCGGGTACCTCGCGGTCTGCGATCCGCCGGAGCAGGGCATCGGCGATCTGGCCGAGGCGCTGCTGGCGAGCCGGAGCGCGATCACGAACGCGGTGAAGACGCTGGAGACCTCGCACGTGATCCGTCGCACGCGAGCGGCGGGCGAGCGGATGGATCGCGTGCGCCTCGACATGAGCACCCCGCAGTCGCTGGGGATGGACGTCACCGAGTATCAGGAGCTGCGTGACCTGGCGGGCGAGGGCCTCGAGGTGGTGCGCGACGCGCCGCCCGAGCGGCGGGCGCTGCTGCTCGAGCTGTCCGCGTTCGCCGACTTCCTGCTCGAGCAGATCCCGCGGTTCCAGCGGGAGTGGGAGGCTCGGCGAGCGGAGCTGGTCGCCGCCGGGAAGCTTCCCGAGCGCGGGGGGCGCACATGAGCGAGCCGGCGATCGTGATGGCCGGGGTGCGCAAGTCCTTCGGCGAGACGGCCGTCCTCGACGGCGTCGACCTGTCGGTCGCCGAGGGGTCGGTCCTCGCCCTGCTGGGCCCCAACGGGGCGGGCAAGACGACGATCGTGCGGATCCTGTCGACCCTGCTTCCCGCGGATGCCGGCGAGGCGCGGGTGGCTGGCCGCGACGCGCGCGCCGACCCGGAGGGGGTGCGCGCGGCGATCGGCGTCACGGGCCAGTTCTCGGCGGTCGACGACCTGCTGACCGGCGAGGAGAACCTGCGGCTGATCGCCGACCTCAAGCATCTCGGTCGCCGCGCCGGCACCGCCCGGGTGGCGGAGCTGCTGGAGCGCTTCGACCTCGTCGATGCCGCGGGTCGGCCGGCGTCGACGTACTCCGGCGGGATGCGACGGCGGCTGGATCTGGCGATGACCCTGGTCGCCGAGCCGCGGGTGATCTTCCTCGACGAGCCCACGACGGGCCTGGACCCGCGCAGCCGCCGCACGATGTGGGAGGCCATCCGCGAGCTCGTCGCCGCCGGGGTGACGATCCTCCTGACGACGCAGTACCTCGACGAGGCCGACCATCTCGCCGATCGGATCGCGGTGCTCGACCGCGGCCGGATCGTCGCGGAGGGGGACACCGAGGAGCTCAAGCGCCGCCTCCCGGGCGGTCACGTCGAGCTGGAGTTCGCCACCGTCGACGGGCTCCGCGCCGCCGCCGAGCTCCTCGACGTCGTGTCCGCCGCCGACGATCGGCTCATGCTGCAGGTGCCGAGCGAGGGCAGCGTGCCGTCGCTGCGGCAGCTCCTCGAGCAGCTCGACGACGCCCGGATCGAGGTCGAGCACCTCTCGATCCACACCCCCGACCTCGACGACGTCTTCTTCGCCGTCACCGGTCGCGCGAGCGAGACGGCGGCTCCGTCATGAGCGCCTTCGTCATCACCCTCGCCGACTCGAGGACCATGCTGCGCCGCAACCTGCGGCGCCTGCAGCGCTACCCGTCGATGACGTTGCTCCTGATCGGGATGCCGATCGTGTTCCTGCTGCTGTTCGTCTACGTCTTCGGCGGCCAGCTCGGCAACGGGCTCGGCCGCGACCTGTCGGGAGGCCGCTTCGGCCAGGCCGGCTATCTCAACTACGTCACGCCGGGCATCCTGCTCATCACCGTGGCGGCGGCCGTGCAGGGCACCGCGATCGTCGTGGCGATGGACATGACGGGCGGGATCACCGATCGGCTTCGCACGATGTCGATCGCCCGCGCCGCCGTCCTGGGCGGCCATGTCCTCGCGGCCCTCCTCCAGGTCCTCCTGAGCCTCGCAATCGTGCTCGGCGTCGCTGTCGCGCTCGGCTTTCGGCCGACGGCCGACGTGCTCGAGTGGCTGGGCGCGATCGGCGTCCTCGCGCTGTTCGCGCTCGGGCTCATCGGGCTGGCCACCGCGCTCGGCCTCGCGGCGAAGAGCGTGGAGACCGCCAGCAACACCCCGATGTTCCTCACCCTGCTGCCCTTCCTGGGCAGCGGATTCGTCCCCACCGACACGATGCCGGCCGGGCTCGAGCAGTTTGCGCGGTACCAGCCCTTCACGCCCGTCACCGAGACCGTGCGCGGGCTGCTCACCGGCACGCACGTCGGCGGCGACGGGCTCGCCGCGATCGCGTGGAGCGTCGGCCTCATCGTCGTCTGCTACGTCTGGGCGATCCGCCTCTACACCCACCGCCAACCGCGCTGACCGCGCCCGACCGGGGCATGGGGCTGCTCGGCTACCTGCGCAGGTCTCGGTCTCGGATGGCGATCGTCGCCAGCGCCGTCAGCGCGATCGTCGCGGCGGCGAGCGCGGCGAGGTCGGGGACGTCGACGCCGTTGGCGATCGGGTTGTGCTCCTCGTAGTAGTAGAAGGGCGAGAGGTACTTGAGCCACCCGATCGCGTCGACGAGCGGGGCGAACCCGTTGACCAGGAAGCCGAGCAGCGCGAAGCCGCCGGCGCCGGCCGTCGCGAGGCCCTTGCGACCGGTGGCGGCGGCGATCGCCAGCGCCAGCGCGCCCAGCGCGAGGCCGAAGAGGGCCAGATGCAGGCTGAGCGCGGCGAGGGCGCCGAGGCCGACGCCGCCGCCACCGACGGCGACCCCGACGACCAGCCCGAGCAGCGTGCCGGCGGCGACGATCACGACCCCGGCGGCGGCGGCCGCCGCCTTGCCGAGCAGCAGGCGCGAGCGCTCGACCGGGTGGGCCAGGATCAGGCCGAGGATCCCGTCCTCCTCCTCGCCGGCGATCGCGGCGGCGCCGCCGATCGCGATGACGGCGATCACCAGCGGCCCGTAGATCGCGCCGATCTCGCTGCGCATCCAGCCCTCGATCGTCCCGTAGTCGGCGCCGCCGAGCAGCTCGGCGACGCCCGCGGGCACGTCGAGCTTGCCGATCGAGTCGCCGACGGCCGGGAACAGCGAGCCGACCATGAGGATCACGAGCGTCATCCCGAGCGCCGCCGACAGCGCCTGCAGGCCGCGCAGCCGCAGGGCCATCGCGAAGGCCGGCCGGCTCACCGGCCCGCCCCGCGCTCGGCGCCGTCGTCGCGGTAGTAGCGCAGGAAGATCTCCTCGAGGTCGTCCTCGCGGCTGCGGATCGAGCGCACGTCGTGGCGGGCGAGCGCCTTGATCACCGGGTCGGCGGTGCCCTCGAAGGCGATCGTCAGCCGGTTGGCGTCGAGGGTGGCCTCGCGCACGCCGGGGATCGCGCGCAGCTCGTCGGCCACCGGCGCCGGTGCGCCGAGCTCGACCTCCAGGCGCCGCACCGCGACCGCGCGCAAGCGCTCCAGCGTGTCGAGCGCGACGAGCCGGCCGCGGCGCAGGATCGCCACCCGCTGCGCGACCTGCTCGATCTCCGAGAGCGTGTGCGAAGAGAGGAGGACGGTGTGGCCCTGCGCGGCGATCTCGTGCAGCAGGGCGTGGAAGCTCTGCTGCACGAGCGGGTCCAGGCCGGCGATCGGCTCGTCGAGGATCAGCAGCTCGGGCTCGTGCATGAACGCCTGGATCAGCCCGAGCTTCTGGCGGTTGCCGGTCGACAGCTCGCGCACCGGCCGGTCGAGCTGCGCGTCGAAGCGCTCGGCCAGCGCGTCGCGCACGCGCCGCTCGACGCCGCCGCGCAGCTCGGCGAGGTAGTCGAGCACGGCGGCGCCGGTCAGCTTCGGGTACAGCGAGAGGTCGCCCGGGAGGAAGCCGACGCGGCGACGGATCTCCAGGCCGTCGCGGGCGCTGTCGAGTCCCAGCAGCTCGGCCGCCCCGGCGGTCGGCGCGATCAGGCCCAGCAGCAGCCGCATCGTCGTCGACTTCCCCGCCCCGTTGGGACCCAGGAAGCCGAAGATCTCGCCGCGCCGCACCTCGAGGTCGAGCTCGAACAGCCCGTGCCCACCGCCGAAGTCCTTCGACAGCCGCCGCGTGTGGATGGCCGCGGTCAACGCTCG
>DASZVK010000403.1:0-1507 GCA_035547175.1 Solirubrobacteraceae bacterium | reverse complement strand
CGCTATCCCGCCGGCCGTCGAGGCGCTGCGCGAGCTGCGGATGCACCGCAAGGTGCAGTTGATCGTCTCGGGCGGCATCCGGACGGGCGCCGACGTGGCCAAGGCGCTGGCGCTCGGCGCCGACGCCGTCTCGATCGGCGTGGGCGCGCTGATCGCGCTCGGCGACAACGCGCCCGAGCTCGACCAGGAGTACCGCAGGCTCGGCGCCACGGCGGGCACCTACGACGACTGGCACGAGGGCCGCGACCCCGCCGGCATCTCGACCCAGGACCCGAAGCTGGCCGCGCGACTGGACCCGGAGCTCGGCGGCCGGCGCCTGGCGAACTACCTGCGCGTCCTGACGCTGGAGGCGCAGACGATCGCCCGCGCCTGCGGCAAGTCGCACGTCCACAACCTCGAGCCCGAGGACCTCGTCGCGCTGACCGTCGAGTCGGCCGCCATGGCGCGCGTGCCCCTCGCCGGCACGAGCTGGATCCCCGGTCGCGCGGCCCTCTGACCCCAGGATGTCGTTCCTGCTGACCTGCCCCAACTGTGGCCCGCGCGAGGTCGCCGACTTCGCCTTCGGCGGCGAGGTCTCGCCGCGCCCGCAGGAGCGGCCGAGCCCGCGCGAGCTGGGCGCCTACGTCTACTTCCGGCGCAACGCGGCCGGCGTCCAGCGCGAGTGGTGGCGCCATCGCTCCGGCTGCCGTCAGTGGTTCCTGGCCGAGCGCGACACCACGAGCAACGAGGTGATGTGGACGGCGCTGCCCGGTCGCGAGCCGGGGGACGCGGCGTGAGCCGCCTGCCGCTGCAGCCGAGCGAGCGCATCGACCGCTCGAGGCCGCTCTCGTTCAGCTTCGACGGCCGGCGCGTCGACGGCTACGAGGGCGACACGATCGTCTCGGCCCTCTACGCCTCGGGACGTCGCGTGTTCTCGCGGTCGTTCAAGTACCACCGGCCGCGCGGCGAGCTCTGCGCCTGCGGGCAGTGCGGGAACTCGCTGTTCCAGATCGAGGGGAGGCCCGGCGTGCGCGGCTGCGCCGAGCCGGCGCGCGACGGCCTCGTCGTCGCCCATCAGAACGCGTGGCCGTCGCTGCGCTTCGACGTGATGCGCCTCACCGACAGGGTCGGCGGTCCGTTCACCCCGGTCGGCTTCTACTACAAGACGTTCATCCGCCCGCGGCGCCTGTGGCCGCTGTACGAGAGGGTGCTGCGCCGGGCGGCCGGCCTCGGGACGCTGCCCGCCCGCCAGGACGAGCGCCGGTGGCGCACGGAGTACCGTCGCCGGCGCGCCGACGTGCTCGTGATCGGAGGCGGGGTCGCCGGGCTGACCGCCGCCGCGGAGGCCGCGCGGGCCGGGGCCGACGTCGTGCTCTGCGACGAGGACGCGGCCTTCGGCGGCGTCGCCCAGGCCCAGGGTCGCGCCGAGGAGGTCGCCGGGCTCGTGGCCGAGGCGCGGGCCGCCGGCGTCGAGCTGCTCTCGCGGGCGCCGGCGCTGGGCTTCTACGACGGCCTCGTGCCCGTGTGG
>DASZVK010000402.1:0-4344 GCA_035547175.1 Solirubrobacteraceae bacterium | reverse complement strand
CCTCGCCGACCACGACCTCGCGGGCGTCGACTGGCTGCTCGCCGTCGACGACGACGTCGTCCTGCCGGCCGGGTTCCTCGACGGCTTCCTGTTCCTGGCCGAGCGCTTCGGCTTCGCGCTCGCGCAGCCCGCCCAGTCGCTGGCCTCGCACGCCGCCTGGGACGTGGCGCGCCGCCGGCCGGGCGCCGTCGCCCGCACGACCTCGTTCGTCGAGATCGGCCCCGTGACCGCCTTCTCGCGCGCGACGTTCGCGACGCTGCTGCCGTTCCCGCCGCTGCGCATGGCGTGGGGCCTGGACCTGCACTGGGCGGCGCTGGCGCGCGACGCGGGCTGGCGGCTGGGCGTGGTCGACGCGCTGCCCGTGCGCCACGAGCAGGGCGCCGTCGCGAGCGGCTACTCGCGCGAGGAGGCGATCGCCGAGGCGCGCGCGTTCCTCGCCGAGCGCCCGTACCTGCCGCGCGAGCGGGTCGCGACGCTCGCCGTCCACCGCCGCTGGTGAGCGGCACCGGGCGGGCCGGGTAGGGCCGGGCCATCGGCGACAATCGCGGGCGCGTGCGCGTCGCCGTCGTCAGCGAGTTCTACCCGCGGGTCGGCGGGCCGTCGCCGGACCCCGTGCTCGGCGTCTGGGCGCACCTGCAGGCGGTCGCCGCGCGCGACGCGGGCGCCGAGGTCCGCGTGCTCGCGCTGCATCGCCCGATCCCGCCGCGCGACGCGCCGCGCAAGCTGCGCGCGCTGGCGGCGAGGGCGCGTCAGCCGCGCCGGGCGACGCTCGACGGGATCGAGGTCCGCTACGTCCCGTTCCTCGCGCCGCCGCGCTGGCGCACGTACGGCTCGTGGGGCGCCTGGGCGGCGCCGCCGCTGGCGCGCGCGCTCGCGCGCCTGCGGCGCGAGTGGCCGTTTCACCTCGTCCACGCGCACAACGGGATCCCCGCCGCCGACGCGGTGCGCCGCGCGCGCGCCCTGACCGGCGGCGCGCGCGTCCCGCTCGTCGTCTCCGTGCACGGCGGCGACGTGCGGTGGACGGCGCCGCACTTCGGCGAGCGGCCCGTGCGCCGCGCGCTGGAGGCCGCCGACCTCGTGCTGGCGAACTCGCGCGGGATCGAGGCGCTGGCGCGCGCCGCCGGGGCGCGCGCGGCGCGCGTCGTGCACCTGGGGACCGACGTCCCGGCGCAGCGGACGCGCTGCGAGCGCCCCGACACGATCGTCACGGTCGCCCACCTGATCGCGCGCAAGCGCCACGCCGACGTGATCCGCGCGCTGCCCGACGGCGCGCGCTACCTGATCGTCGGCGACGGGCCCGAGCGCGGGCGCATCGAGGAGCTGGCCGAGCGGCTCGGCCGCCCCGTCGAGCTGACCGGTCAGCTCCCGCACGACGAGGCGCTCGCGCTGGCGCGCGGCTGCGCGGCGTTCGCGATGCCCTCGACCGCGGAGGCGTTCGGCGTCGCCTACGTCGAGGCGATGGCCGGCGGGCTGCCAGCCGTCGGCCGCCGCGGCGAGCCGGGGCCGGAGGAGATCGCCGCGCACGGCCCCGGGATGCTGCGGGCCGGCGACGACGACCTCGAGGCGGCGTTGCGCCGCGCGCTGCGCGAGCGCGACGAGCTCGGCGCCGCGGCCCGCGCGACCGTCGCCGAGCACTTCACCTGGGAGGCCTGCGGGCGGGCCACCGTCGACGCGTACGCGAGCGTGGCCCCGCCGGGGCCTCTCCACGGCCACGCCCGACCCGGCGGCACGACCGCAGGGGGGCGCGGTGACTGACAGGCCCGTCCTGTTCGTCACCAACCAGGTCCCGCCCGACCGCGTCGGCGCCTTCGAGGCGCTGGCCGCCCGCCTCCCGCTCGACCTCGTGACGTTCGGCGGGCGCGGCGCCCACGGCACGCCCGACACCGGCATGGGCCGGCGCGTGGGCGAGCGCGAGATCTGGCGCATCGCCGCTCGCGGCGCTCACTCCGCCGTCGTCTGCGGCACGGCGGGTCGCGTCGCGCTGCCCGCGGCCTTCGCCGGCGCCCGCCGCGCGCGCGTCCCATTCGTCCTCTGGGCGAGCCTGTGGGCGCATCCGCGCAGCCCCGCGCACGCGCTGAGCTGGCCGGCGATGCTCGCGATCTACCGCGGCGCGGACGCCGTTGCCACCTACGGCGAGCACGTCTCCGCCTACGTGCGCGCGCGCGGCGCGCGGCGCGTCGTCGTCGCCCCGCAGGCGGTCGACAACGCGTTCTGGAGCGCCCCGGCGACGCCGCCTGCGGAGCTGGCGTCGCGGCCGTTCGTGGCGCTGTTCGTCGGCCGCGACGCGCCCGAGAAGGGCCTGCGCGTGCTGCGCCGCGCATGGGCGCTGGCCGGCCTCGAGGGCGAGCTCGTCGTCGTCACCGGCGGCCGCACGCCCGAGGAACTGCGCAACCTCTACGCCGCCGCGCACGTCCTCGTCATGCCATCGCTGCGCGGGCGCACCTTCAGGGAGCCGTGGGGGTTGGTGGCCAACGAAGCGATGAACCAGCGCACGCCCGTGATCGCCTCCGACCAGGTCGGCGCCGCCGCCGGCGGCCTCGTGCGCCACGAGCGCAACGGGCTCGTCGTGCCCGCGGGCGACGCCGATGCGCTGGCGGCGGCGCTGCGCCGCGCGAGCGCCGACGCGCCCGCCCGCGAGCGCTGGGGCGCCAACGCCGCGGCCGACGTCGCCGCGTACACGTACGACGCCTGGGCAGCCGGCATCGAAGCCGCCCTGCGGGAGACGGGCCGTTGGTAGCTTGCGCAGCGATGCCCCGGCGCCTCCTCGCCGTCGCGGCCGCGGCGCTGTGCCTCGTCGTCCCGGCGACCGCCTTCGCCAGCGGCGACGACGTGATCCAGGACTGCTCGGACCACGGCAAGCTGACCAAGACGTACTCGCAGAAGGACTACGCCGACGCGCTCGCGCACCTGCCGACCGACATCGACGAGTACACCGACTGCCGCGACCTGATCAGCCGCGCCCGGCTCGCGCTGACCTCGACCAAGAAGACGACCACGAAGAAGCCGGCCAAGCGCAAGCGCTCGTCGTCCGGCGTCGCGCCGGCCGGCTCGTCGACGCCGCCCTCCGGGCCGACCGCGGGCGCCGCGCCGACGGCCCCGAGCTCGTCCGGCACGTCCGGGCACGAGAAGTCGTCGTCGGGCGAGAAGCAGGCCACCCACGAGAGCGGCGCCAGCCAGCCTGCCGCGGTCGTCGACGCCGACCCCGGCCCGCTCGCCTACCACGACTTCTCGTCGTCCTCGAGCCTGCCGACGTCGATGATCGTGCTCGCCGCCCTGCTCGCCGTCGCCGTCGTCGGCGTCGCCGCCTACCTCGTGCTCGCCCGTGTCCGCCCAGGCGGCCCCGGGGCCTGACCCCCGGCGGCTCGCCGTGGGCCGCCTGACCGCGCGCCTGCCGGCCGTCGACCCCGGCGCGGCGCTCACGGTCGCGCTCGGCGCCGTCCTGACCTGGATCGCGATCCACGCCAACGGCGGCCTGCGGGTCGGCAGCCTGACGGCGGTCGAGATGGTCGTCGACGTGCTCGCGGGCGTGGCCGCCGTCGTCGCGGTGCTGGCCGTCCCGGCGCTGCGCGGCAACGGCCCGGGCACCGCGGCCGCGGCGCTGTTCGCGCTGCTCGTGCTGTCGGCGCTCGTCTCGACCGCCTGGTCGATCGACCCCTCGACCAGCTGGCAGGAGGCCAACCGCCTGACCGCCTACCTGGCCGTGTTCGCCATCGGGATGGCGCTCGTGCGGCTCGCGCCGCGGCGCCTGCCGGTGATGCTCGGCGGCATCACGCTCGCCGCCGTCGCGGTGTCGGCCTACGCGCTCGCCCACAAGGCGTTCCCCGGCCAGCTCCAGCCCGACGAGCGCTGGGCGCGGCTCGAGCAGCCGTTCGGCTACTGGAACGCGGTCGGCCTGATGGCGGCGCTCGGCGTGCCCGGCTGCCTGTGGCTCGGCGCCCGCCGCGTGGGCCATGCGGCGCTCAACGCGCTCGCCTATCCGGCGATCGCGATGCTGCTGGTGGTCGTGATGTTCGCCTACTCGCGCGGCTCGCTGCTGGCGCTCGCCGTCGGCTGCGGCTTCTGGTTCGCGGTCACGCCGCTGCGCCTGCGCGGCGCGGTCGTGCTGCTGACGAGCGCCGTCGGCGCCGCCGCCGTGACGCTGTGGGCGTTCTCGCAGGACGCGCTGACGACCGACGGCGTCGCGCTCTCGCTGCGCGACGGCGCCGGGCACGAGCTGGCCGTCGCCGTGCTGGCGATGCTGCTGGCCGAGCTGCTCGCGGGCCTGGCGCTGGGGTTCGCCTTCGCCCGCCGCCCGCCGAGCGCCGCCGCGCGCCGCCGCGCCGGGATCGCGCTGCTCGTCGGCCT
>DASZVK010000401.1:0-3602 GCA_035547175.1 Solirubrobacteraceae bacterium | reverse complement strand
GGCCGGTCAGCCCCAGGCCGGCCAGCGCCGCCGGCGAGAGCACCCGCTGGGAGGCCTCGAGCAGCAGCACCGTCATCGCCCCCGACCGCACGCGCCGGACGAGCAGCGTGTCGCCCGGCAGCGCGAGCAGCGCCACCGGCTCCGGGCCGGCGGCGGCGGTCCCCAGCGCCCCTCCGAGCGGACGGCCCGCCTCGACCTGCTCGCCGGCGAGGCGCTCGGCGAGCTCGCGCGCCGCGGCGCTCGCGAGCACGACGGTGCCGTCGCGCTCGACCAGCACGATGCCGCCGCTACCGGCGTCGAGCCCGCGCTGCGTCGCGGCGAGGACGTCCGCCAGGCGCTCGCGGACCTGCGCGTTGCGATACGCCTGGATGAGGTGCGGGCGGGCGAGGTCGAGCAGGGCGCGCTCGACGTCGGTGAAGTCGCTCGCCGACCGCGCGCGCGACAGCGCCACGCCCATCGTCAGCGGCACCGGCGAGGGGAGCGTGAAGGCGATCTGGTGCGTGAGCCCGAGCGGCGCGTACAGCTCGCGGAAGAGCGGCAGCCGCTCGAGCTGCGCGCGGGCGGCGACGTCGGAGAACCGGTAGGCGCGCCCGTCGCGCGTGCGCGCGTAGCGGACGACGAGCGGGTTGTCGCCCGCGTGGCGCTCCCACGCCGTCATCGCCCAGCCGGGCAGCTCCGGCTCGGCGAGCGTCGCGAGCGCGACGCCGGGCCCCTCGAGCTCGTTGTACGACGCCCAGTCGGCCGGCACCATCCGCCGCAGCCCCGGCAGCAGCATCGAGCGGAACTCGGTCAGGTCGGCGGCGTCGTGGACCTCGCCGACGAGGTCGAGCAGCGCCCGGTAGTGCCGATCGCGGAGGGTGGCCGCAGCCATCGGCGGGCATCGTACGGGCGCCGGCGGCCCGCATCGTGGGTCGGCGAACCCGCGATATGCGCGGATTCGCCGGCCCAGTCACCCGAGCACGGGCCGCCGCCCGGGCGCGCGCCGCATCGTTCCCCCGCGCGCGCCCGGGGCCGGCCCATCGCGTTCGCTACGGCGCGCCCAGCACCTCGTAGGCCTGCATCTCGCCGCGCATCCGCGCGGGGAGGTAGCCCGTGAAGAGGATGTAGGAGTGCACCGTGCCGGCGCGGGCGTTGATCGCGCCCAGCTCGGCCGGCGTCAGCGTGTAGTCGAGGCTCCAGCGGCCGTCGGCGATCGGCGCGCTGTGCTCGAGCGTCGTCGTCTGCCCGCCCGAGTAGTACTCGAGCTGGACGCGCACGACGCCGCGGGCGCGCGTGCTGATCGTGCCGCTGTCGATCAGGTGGCCGTTGGTCAGCGTCGGGCGCTGCGCGTCGAGGTCGGCGTGGCCGTTGGCGGCGCGCAGGCGCACGACCTGGGGACGCGTGTCGGCGTCGCCGGGGTAGTTGATCGTCAGGATGCCGGTGCCCATCGCGGCCTGCGGCGCCGGGATCGTCTCGCGCGTGGCGATGCGCCCGTTGGCCGAGTCGACCTCCGCCGTCCACGTGTGCGTCTGCCCCGCGGCCCGCAGCGACAGCGTCGCTGTGCCCGAGGCGCGGGCGCTGATCGGCGCCAGCACGTCGATCGTCTTGGAGATCGTGTTGATCGTCGCGCGCGCCAGCTCGAGCTTGGACGGCTGCGGCACCACCGGCGGGGAGGTCGTGAAGACCCGGTCGGCCCCGCGCGTCGTGCCGCCGTCGGAGACGGCCACGACCCGGTAGTGGTAGCGCGCGTTGGGCGTCAGGCTGGCCACGTCGATCCGCACCGGGATCGGGGCCGAGCCGTTGCCCGCCGAGCGCGAGGTCGTGCGGGCGCCGTAGCCCGACGTCGCGCCGTACTGGAAGTAGTACGTGGTGTCGCTGCCGCGCGGGTTGACCGTACCGGTCAGCGTCGCGGACGTCGCCGTGATGTTCTCGATCGGGCCGGTCGTGGCGTTGGGCGGGGGATCGTCGGCGGCGAGCACGGGCACGGCGGCGATCGCCGCCGCCGCGATGGCGCACGCCAGGGCTGTCTTCAGGGCACGTGAAAGTCGCATCGCCCCCATGGTTCCCAGCGAGGCGGATGTCTCAACCCCGCGCTCACGGTTCTCTCACCTTGGGTGATCGTGACAAGCTATGGCCATGGCGCACCATTCGGCCTCGTTCAGCCTCACGATCCGTGTCCGGCTCGTCGACGATCCGGGGTCGTTCGCCGACCTTGCGCGCGCGATCGCCGACGCCGGCGGCCTGCTGGACGCGATCGACCTCGTGCGCGTCGAGGAGGGATCGAAGATCCGCGACGTCTCGATCCACGCGACCGACGCCGAGCACGCCGACGCGATCGTCGCCGCCGCGCGCTCCGTCGAGGGCGCCGAGGTCGAGAACGTCTCGGACCGTACGTTCCTGCTGCATCTCGGCGGCAAGATCCACATGGACGGCAACGCGCCGCTGAAGACCCGCGACGACCTCTCGATGGCCTACACGCCGGGCGTCGCGCGCGTGTGCATGGCGATCGCCGGCGACCCCGAGAGCGCCTGGAACCTGACCGTGAAGGGCAACTCCGTGGCCGTCGTGACCGACGGCAGCGCTGTGCTCGGGCTCGGCGACATCGGCCCGCAGGCGGCGATGCCCGTCATGGAGGGCAAGGCGCAGCTCTTCAAGGAGTTCGGCGACGTCAACGCCTGGCCGATCTGCCTCGACGCCCGCGAGGTCGACGACATCGTCGCCGCGGTCGCGGCGATCGCCCCCGGCTTCGGCGGGATCAACCTCGAGGACATCTCGGCGCCGCGCTGCTTCGAGATCGAGGAGCGCCTGCGCGAGCGGCTCGACATCCCCGTCTTCCACGACGACCAGCACGGCACGGCGATCGTCACGCTCGCCGGGCTGCTCAACGCGCTGCGCGTCGTCGGCAAGCGCATCGAGGACGTCAAGGTCGTCGTCGTCGGGATCGGCGCCGCCGGCATCGCGGTCACCAAGATGCTCCGGGCGGCGGGCGCGCGGCGGATCGTCGGCGCCGACAGCAAGGGCGTCGTCCACGTCGAGCGCGACGACCTCACCGACGTCAAGCGGCGCTTCGCCGAGCTGACGGACCCCCACGAGCGCGGCAGCGCCGACGAGGCGCTCGCCGGCGCCGACGTCTTCATCGGCCTCTCCCAGCCCGGCGCGGTGTCGATCGAAGCCGTGCGCAGCATGGCCGACGACGCGATCGTCTTCGCGATGGCCAACCCGGTGCCGGAGGTGCCGCCCGAGGAGGCGGCCCGGACCGCCGCCGTCGTCGCGACCGGCCGCAGCGACTACCCCAACCAGATCAACAACGTGCTCGCCTTCCCGGGCGTCTTCAAGGGGGCGCTGCAGGTGCGCGCGACGACGATCACGGAGTCGATGGAGCTGGCCGCGGCGCACGCGATCGCCGAGACGATCGGCGAGCACGAGCTGGGCGCCGACTACATCGTCCCCAGCGTCTTCAACCGCCAGGTCGCCACGGCGGTCGCCGACGCCGTCGCCGCCGCCGCGCACGTGGACGGCGTCGCGCGCCGCGCGATCGAGCCAGCCCCGAGCGTCGCGCCCGCCGGGGCGTTGGGGACGCGCGGCCCGCGGCCGGTCGTGGCCGCGCGCCGCGCTCGGGCTGG
>DASZVK010000400.1:0-2538 GCA_035547175.1 Solirubrobacteraceae bacterium | reverse complement strand
GTCGGCGGCGGCGCCGCGGCGACGGTCGGGAGCCAGCCGTGAGCGCGATCCCCGGCGGGACGGGCCGCGGCGGCTCGACGGTCATCCCGCGGCGCATCGGCCTGCTCTTCGGCGGCTTCTTCCTGCTGCTCGTCCTCGCCTTCGGCCGGACCGCGTGGCTCGCGGTCGTCGAGGGCGGCTCGCTGAAGGGCGCCGCCACGCGCCAGCAGGTCTCGGTCGTCTCGGTGCCGGCTCCGCGCGGCGCGATCGTCGACCGCCACGGCAGCGACCTCGCCGTCTCCGAGCAGGCCGACGACGTCGGCGCCGTCCCGTACCTGATCAAGGACCCCGTCGCGACGGCGCACAAGCTCGCGCCGCTGCTCGGCCGCCCCGAGGCCGACGTGCTCAAGGCGATCTCGCAGAAGACGACGTTCGTCTACCTCGCGCGCGAGCTGCCGGCCGACCAGGCGCTCGCGATCCAGAAGCTCGAGCTGCCGGGCATCGACCTGACCGCGACGACGCGCCGCGAGTACCCGCGCGACTGGCTCGCCTCGCAGGTGCTCGGCGGCGTCGGCACCGACGGCCACGGGCTGTCCGGGCTGGAGTGGCGCTACGACAAGGCGCTCGAGGGCACCGCCGGCACGCGCAAGGTCGTCAGCGACGCGCTCGGCACGCCGATCTCCGTCGACGACGTCAAGACGGCCAAGGCCGGCAGCGGCCTGCGGCTGACGCTCGACGCCAACATCCAGCAGAAGGCCGAGCAGGTGCTCGGCGCGGTCGGCGAGCAGTTCCGCCCGAAGGGCGCCACGGCGATCGTCATGGACCCCAACACCGGCGACCTGCTGGCCGTCGCCAACTGGCCGCGCGTCGACGCCAACGCCCCCAGCGAGGCGCCCGACTACGCGCACGAGGACCGCGCCGTCGCCTTCAACTACGAGCCCGGCTCGACGTTCAAGGCGTTCACGATCGCCGGCGCGCTGCAGGACGGCGTCGTCACGCCGAGCACGCTGTTCGACCTGCCGCCGACGCTGACCGAGTACGACCGCACGATCCACGAGGCGCACCGCGACGTCGCCGTGACGCTGTCGACGGCCCAGATCCTCGCCCAGTCGTCGAACATCGGCGCGATCAAGATCGGCCAGGCCGAGGGCGCCGACAGCTTCGCCCGCTGGGTGACGCGGTTCGGCTTCGGCGAGCCGACCGGGGTCGACCTGCCGGGCGAGGAGCGCGGCATCGTCCTTCCGCGCGACCAGTACTCGGGCGCCTCGATGCTCAACATGCCGATGGGCCAGGGCATCTCGGTCACGCCGATGCAGATGGCCGTCGGCTACGCCGCGCTCGCCAACGGCGGCAAGCTCGTCACGCCGCGGATCGTCAGCAGCGTCGGCGGACAGCCCGTCGGCCGGCCGGCTCCGCGGCGGGTGGTGTCGACCGCGACGGCGGCGTCGCTGCGCAAGATGCTCGAGGGCGTGTTCGCCGCCGGCGGCACCGCGCACGAGGTCACGATCCCCGGCTACTCGCTGGCCGGCAAGACCGGCACGGCGAACAAGATCGACCCCGACGGCGGCTACTCGGACACGCGCTACATCGCGTCGTTCGTCGGCTTCGCGCCGGCGCTGCACCCCAAGCTGCTGGTGTCGGTGATGGTCGACGAGCCGCACGGCGACATCTACGGCGCCTCGGTCGCCGCGCCGGCGTTCGGCGACATCATGCGCTATGCGCTGCCGTACCTGAAGATCGCGCCGGACGCGTAGCGCTAGCCGGAGCGCTCGATCATCGAGATCTTGCCGTTGGTCTCGAGCACCGCGAAGCGGACGTCGTCGAGCGACTCGATCTGCTGCTGGCGGGCGGCGGCGCCGAGCTCCTCGAGCGTGATCCGCTCGCGGCGCAGGCTGCGCTCGAGCACCTCGCCGTCGGCGATCAGCACGATCGGCTCGCCGTCGAGCAGCGGCCGCAGCCGCCGGACGCGGTAGGTCAGGTAGCTCGCGGCGACCGACATCAGCACCATCGTCCCGATCACGAGCGCGCCGCCGGTGACCGAGTAGTCGCTCTGCGTGACCGCCTGCTGGACGAGGTCGCCCATGACGACGAGCAGGACCAGGTCGAACGGCTCGAG
This sequence comes from Solirubrobacteraceae bacterium, assembly GCA_035547175.1. Classification (GTDB taxonomy): domain Bacteria; phylum Actinomycetota; class Thermoleophilia; order Solirubrobacterales; family Solirubrobacteraceae; genus BP-464. The sequence continues at coordinate 443 of DASZVK010000400.1, read as the reverse complement.
CGAGCTCAGCTCGCGCCGGCCGATCAGGCGCATGACCACGTAGAGCAGGACGAAGAACAGCGCTGCGCGCAGCACGAGGTCCATCAGGGCAGCCTCCTCAGGGTCCGGTGTACGACGGCGATCCTGTGCGTGCCGTCGTCGAGCTCGACGGCGTTGCTCGTGCGGCCGACGCTCGTCGGGTCGAGCTGGAACTGGAGGAAGACGACGAGCGCGTCGCCCGCGTCCAGGCGGTCGTAGGAGAGGACGAGACGACCGTCGCGGCTCGCCTCCGACACGGGGCTCGGCTCGATCGTGTTGACCTGCAGGCCGTCGAGCCAGCCCTGGTCGAGGACGAGCCGCGGATGCTCGATCGCGCGACGGGCGCGGACCTCGATCCGACCCTGGAAGAGCAGCCCACCGCGCACCACGTCCGGCGCGCGCACCGTCAGGCGCGCGGCGGAGGC
>DASZVK010000399.1:0-10488 GCA_035547175.1 Solirubrobacteraceae bacterium | reverse complement strand
CGTCGACGCCACGCCGCCCGACGACATGCCCTCCTACAGCGCGATCATGTTCGCCGAGGTCGCCGAGCACCACGACGCCTACGCCGACCGCCGCGACCGCTACCGCACGTCGATCCGCGAGTTCGTCGAGGTCGCCGACGGCTTCCGCTCGGCCGAGGCGTACATCGCCGCCGTCCGCGCCCGCGAGGGGTCGACCGCCGCGTGGGAGTCGTGGTTCGCCGAGCACCGCGTCGACGTCCTGCTCGAGCCGACCTGCCCGTCGACCGCGCCGGCGCGCGGGCACGGCTACGACTCGGGCAACCTCGGCGGCGAGACCGACCCGCTGATCATGCTGACGCACACGTGGAACCACGTCGGCTTCCCGGCCGTCGCGCTGCCGGCGGGCATGGGCGCGCGCACCGGCCTGCCGGTCGGCGTCTCGCTGGTCGCCCCGCGCGGCCGCGAGGCGCCGCTCCTGCAGATCGCGATCGACCTCCAGGAGCACGCGCTCGGAACGCTGCCGCCCGAGGGTGGGCCGAGTCGCCCAGGACCATCCGGGTGAAGTCGGCCCACCCGCGGACTCGCTCAGCCGAGCACGGAGCGGCGGAAGTCGCTCGGCGACTGGCCGTAGGCCGCGCGGAACGAGCGGCTGAAGTGCGACGCGCTGCGGAAGCCCCAGCGCGAGGCGATCTCGAACACCGACTCGGACATCAGCGTGCGGTCGATCAGGTCGCGCCGCGAGCGGTCCAGGCGCTTGGCGCGGATCGTCTCCTGCACGCTGGAGTCCTCCGCCTCGAACAGCCGGTCGAGGTAGCTGCGCGAGATGAAGTGCGCGCGCGCGATCGCGTCCGGGCACAGCCCGGGGTCGGCGAGGTGGGCGTCGATGTACGCCCTGATCTGCGCGCGCAGGACGTCCGAGCCGCGCGCCTGCGGGGTCGCCGCCGGCTCGGCGCTGAAGTACAGCGCGCGCACGAGGTCGAGCAGGCCCTCGGCCAGGTGCGAGCGGCTGGTCTCGCCGATCGCGTCGTCGTCGAGGCCGCGCAGCAGGCCGACGAGGTACTGGCTGACGAGCGCGCCGACGCCCGCCCCGCCGTCGACGCACTGGGCGGTGCGGCGCCGCAGGCGGTCGACGTGCGGCCGCAGCAGCAGCGCCGGGCAGTGGACCATCAGCACCTCGTAGGGGCCCTTGGTCTGGATCGTGTACGGGCGCGAGGAGTCCCACGAGCAGAACTGCCCCGGAGCGACCACCGAGGCGCGATCGGCCTGCGAGACGGCGCACTGGCCGCGCATCTGCAGCATCACCTCGATCCACTCCGGGTCGCCGCCGCGGATCATCGCCGCGCGCCGCTCGACCGTGGTCGCGTCGGAGATCATGTGGTCGACGCTCAGCGGCCCCAGCCGGTAGCGCATCAGCCGCGCCGAGAACGGGCGGTCGAGCGTCTGGTGGACGACGAGGCGCTGGAAGACCTGCGAGGAGACCTCCGTCCAGAGCGCGAACCGCTCCTCCGGCGGCACCGCAGCAGTGTCGACTACCAGGCCCACGCGTCTCCTCCGACTCCGTGTGGAATGCTAGTCCAGACGCAGACCGACCGACCGGGCGCGACCTCGCCCCGCGGATGGAGGAGACATGGATCGCATTCCCACGACGCACGTCGGGAGCCTGATTCGCCCCGACTCGCTGCTCGAGGCGATCGAGGCGCGCAAGCCCGGCGGGGAGCCCGACCCCGCCTACGAGCGCGCGCTCAAGGAGGCGGTCGACGACGTCGTGCGCCGGCAGGTCGAGGTCGGCATCGACGTCGTCAACGACGGCGAGATGGGCAAGTCGTCGTGGATCACCTACCTCTACGAGCGCATCTCGGGCCTCGAGGCGAGGATCGTCCCGCTGGAGGGCACGAGCGTCCTGCCGCCGAGCCGCGACCGCCTCGCCTTCCCGGGCTTCTACGCCGAGCACGACCGGCTCGACCAGGAGAACCGCGCCAGCCTCGACGCCTCCGACGACGAGGGCCCGGCGGCGGCCGCCGACGAGGAGAAGCGCTGGGTCTGCACGGGCCCGATCTCCTACGACCCGACCGCGATCCGGCGCGACGTCGCCGACCTCAAGGCGGCGCTGGCGCCGTACGACGTCGTCGACGCGTTCCTCCCCGTCGTCGCCCCGGCCAGCACCTACTGGCTGGACAACGAGCACTACGCCTCCGACGAGGAGTTCGTCTACGCGCTCGCCGACGCCCTGCACGAGGAGTACAAGGAGATCGTCGACGCCGGCCTCCTCGTCCAGGTCGACGACGCCGTCCTGATGCACGAGGCCGACTCGATCCTCGCCGTCGGCGGCACCTGGGACGACTACCTGCGCTGGGCGCAGCTGCGCGTCGACGCCACCAACCACGCGCTGCGCGGCCTGCCCGCCGAGCGCGTCCGCTACCACGTCTGCTGGGGCAGCTGGCACGGGCCGCACGCGTTCGACCCGCCGCTGGCCGACGTCGTCGACCTGATCCTGCAGGTCGACGCCGGGGCCTACGCGATCGAGATGGCCAACCCGCGCCACGAGCACGAGTGGGTCGTCTTCGAGGACGTCAGGCTGCCCGAGGGCAAGAAGCTCATCCCCGGCGTGGTCACCCACCACACCAACGTCGTCGAGCACCCCGACCTCGTCGCCCAGCGCCTCGTGCGGCTGGCCGGCGTCGTCGGCCGCGAGAACGTGATCGCCGGCACCGACTGCGGCTTCGCTCAGGGCGCCTTCATCCGCCGCGTCCACCCCGAGATCCAGTGGGCCAAGCTGCGCTCGCTGGTGGAGGGCGCGAGGATCGCCTCGCGCCAGCTGTGGGGCGCCGCGGCAGCCGCCTGACGCGATCCCGAGGGCCCGTGCGCGGCGGCGGAACCTTGCCTCCAGCCAAGTGTTGAGATATGCAAGCGGGTGTGGGCCAACGGACAAGCCGCTGGACCGAATCGACCCTAAGGTCGGCCCGCGTCAGGCGTGGAGTCCCCTGGCCTGGCATACCAAGTAAGGAGGAGTGCGAGTGTCTCGAAAGACTCGTCTGGCCGTCACCGGCCTCATCTCCGTGGTCGCCCTGGTCCTCGCCGCCGCAACGGTGAGCTTCGGCCAGTCCGGCGGCACGGACTTCGTGAGCTACATCGGCAGCTCGAAGAAGGGCGCCGCCAAGGGCTCGACCATCAAGATCGGCTACGTCAACCAGCAGGGCGGCCAGGTCGTCATCGGCGCGAACGCCACCGACGGCGCCAAGGCCGCGGTCGCCTACATCAACCAGCACGGCGGCATCCAGGGCCACAAGGTCCAGCTCGTCACCTGCTTCATCAAGTCGGCCGACGAAGAGGGCACGACCTGCGGCCAGAAGCTCGGCAACGACAAGAACATCAAGCTCATCGCGACCGGCGGCGTCGTGGCCGGCATCCAGTCGTTCTACAAGGCGCTCAACGGCCGCAAGCCGGTCGTCACCGGCGTCGCGACGACGGGCGTCGACGGCGTCCAGAAGAACGCCGTCGTGCTGTTCGGCGACTCGACGCACGTCCTCGGGCCGCTGGGCACGTACGCCAAGACGGTCCTGAAGGCCAAGACCGCCGCCGTGATCTACCCGAACACGGACACGGTCCGCGTCGGCGCGCAGGCGATCATCCGCGGCCTGCAGAACGCGGGCGTGGCGGTCAAGTCCGCGGCGTACGCCCAGGGCCAGGCCGACCTGAGCGCCCCGCTGGCCGCCGCCAACGCCAAGAGCGCGGACGTCGTGTTCGCGTACTCGGACGCGTCGGGCTGCGCGAACCAGGCGATCGCGCTCCAGCAGATCGGCTACACGGACGCCAAGCGGATCGTCTCGGCGCCGCTGTGCCTGAACCCGATGGTGTCGGCCGCCCTCCCGAGCAAGGACTTCCCGATCTGGACCTACTCGATCGCGTCCTCGCTGTACGGAGACACGACCGACAAGGACATGCGGACCTACATGAAGATCATCGGGCCGTCGCTGACCGCGGCGGGCTCGAAGGCCAACCTGGCTCCGGACCCGTGGGTCATCGTCGACTTCGGCGAGACGCTGACGGCCGCGAAGATCCTCAACCAGGTCGCGGCGGGTGGCGACATGAGCAAGCTCACGACGGCGAACATCGTCAAGGCGCTCAAGGCCTTCAAGGGCCCGCAGGCGCTCGGCGCTCCGGCGCTGGGCTGCGGCAAGTACTCGGGCGCGCCGTCCGTGTGCAACGATCGCACGCAGTTCTTCACCTACGAGGGCAAGAACAAGTGGAAGAAGGCGTCCGCTTGGCTGCAGCCGACGAAGAAGAGCTGATCGCCTGAGGACATCCTGACGTGGGCGGGGCCGGCCTCAGCGCCGGCCCCGCTGCGTCAACCCCCATCGGAGTGAGACGTTGAAAGAGATCCTGCTGTTCATCCTGCTCGGCCTGGGCCAGGGGGCCCTCGTCGCCGGGATCTCCCTGTCGGTCGTGCTGACCTACCGCGGCTCGGGCATCATCAACCTGGCCACGGGCGCGATCGCGATGCTCTCGGGCTACTGCTACTGGGCGCTCAGGAGCGGCGAGTTCGGGACCCACTTCTCGACCGCTCCGGCGCTGGTCCTGACGCTCGTCTGGACGCTGTTCGTCGGCGCCCTGGTCGAGTTCGTCGCCTTCCGCCCGCTGCGCACCGCGTCGCCGCTGGCCAAGCTCGTCGCCTCGCTGGGCGTGCTGCTCGCCGCGCAGGCGTCGATGCTGCTCGCGTTCGGCACCACGCAGCAGCCGCAGCCCTCCGTGCTGCCGTCGGGCATCGTCACCGTCTTCGACAACGCGATCCCCAAGGACCGCTTCATCCTCGCCGGGATCGTCGTCGCGATCGGCATCGTGCTGATGGCGATCTACCGCTTCACCCGCTTCGGCCTGGCGACGCGCGCGGCCTCGGAGAACGAGGTCTCGGCGCAGCTCGCCGGCCTGTCGGCCAACGAGCTCTCGCTGGCCAACACGATGGGCGCGGCCGTCGTCGCCGGCGCCGTCGGCATCCTCGGCGCGTCGGTCACGCAGCTGGACACGACGTCGCTGCCGCTGCTGATCGTCCCCGCGCTCGCGGCCGCGCTGCTGGCGCGACTGACGTCGTTCGGCATCGCCACCCTCTCCGGCCTCGGCATCGGCATCCTCTACTCGCTGCTGACCTACGCGTCGACGAAGAGCTGGTTCCCGAAGGCCAACGGCCTGCCGATCCCCGGCACGCAGGAGCTGCTCGCGTTCCTGATCATCGTCGGCGCGATGTACTTCCGCGGCGCCTCGCTGCCGGGGCGCGGCGAGCTCGTCGAGCAGCGCCTGCCGTTCGTGCCGCGGGCGAACCGGATGCTCGCGCCGACGGTCGTCCTGTCGGTGCTGTGCGTCGTCGGCCTGATCGTGCTGCCCTACGACTTCCGCCAGGCGCTCGTCAACACGATGATCGGCACGGTCATGGCGCTGTCGCTGGTGGTCATCACCGGCTTCGTCGGGCAGATCTCGGTGGTGCAGCTCGCGCTCGCCGGCGCGTCGGGCTTCGCCGTGTCGCACATGGCGACCGACGCCGGGATCGGCTTCCCGCTCGCGCCGCTCGCCGGCACCGCGGTGGCGGTCGTGCTCGGCCTGATCACCGGCGTCTCGGCGCTGCGCGTGCGCGGCGTCAGCCTCGCGGTCGTGACGCTCGGCGCCACGCTGGCGATCACGAACTTCGGCTTCGCCAACAACATCTGGGGCGCGGGGCCGACGGGCACGCCCGTGCCCGAGCCGCACCTGTTCTCGCTCGACCTCGGCCCGCTCGGCCCGTTCAAGGGCCTCGACGGCGACGACCCGAGCCCGACGTTCGGCTTCCTGGTGCTGGTCTTCGCGGTCGCGCTGTGCCTGATGGTCGCGTCGATCCGCCGCGGCACGCTGGGCCAGCGGATGCTCGCGCTGCGCTCCAACGAGCGCGCGGCGGCGGCGGCGGGCATCAACGTCCGCAACGTCAAGCTGATCGCCTTCGGCATCAGCGCGCTGATCGCGGGCGTCGCCGGCAGCCTCTACGCGTACAACTTCGGCTCGATCAGCCCCGACCGCTTCAGCACCGTCACGGCGCTGAGCCTGATCGCGTTCGCCTACGCGGGCGGCATCACGCTCGTCTCGGGCGCGATGTTCGCGGGCCTGATCTCGACCGAGGCGCTGCTGCCGCACATGATGGACAAGTGGCTGGGAATCAGCGGCAACTGGTTCCTATTGTTCGGCGGCGTGATCCTGATCGTGACGCTGCTGCGCCAGCCCGCCGGCGTCGCGGGCGACTTCTTCGAGAAGCGGCTGGCCAAGCAGAAGCGCGCGCTCGCCGAGAAGGCGGCCCGGGCGTGAGTGTCCTCGAGACCAGGGGCCTGTCGGTGCACTTCGGCGGCGTCGTCGCCGTCGACCAGGTCGACATCGCCGTCGAGCCGGGACAGCTCGTCGGCCTGATCGGGCCCAACGGCGCCGGCAAGACCACGCTGATCGACGCGATCACCGGGTTCGTGCACTCGACGGGCACCGTCGCGCTGGAGGGCGAGGACATCACGTCGCTGCCCCCGCACGACCGCGCGACGCGCGGCCTGGCCCGCACGTGGCAGGCGAGCGAGCTGTTCGACGACCTCTCCGTGCGCGAGAACCTCGCCGTGGCGGCCAAGCGGCCGACGGTGCTCGGCCTGCTCAAGGAGGTCTTCACCGGCGGCAGCAAGGACGACGACCCGGCCATCCAGCAGGCGCTCGACCTGCTCGAGATCGGCTGGGCCGCCGACCTGATGCCCGACGAGCTCACCCAGGGCCAGCGCAAGCTGGTCGGCGTGGCGCGGGCGATCGCGATGCATCCTCGCCTGCTGCTGCTCGACGAGCCCGCCGCGGGCCTCGACACGCACGAGAGCCTCGAGCTCGGCAAGCGGCTGCGCAGCCTCGTCGACGGCGGCACGCCGATCCTGCTGATCGACCACGACATGGGCCTGGTGCTCGGCATCTGCGACCACATCGTCGTGATCGAGTTCGGCAAGGTGATCGCGTCCGGAACGCCCGACGAGGTCCGCCGCGACCCGAAGGTCGTCGAGGCCTACCTCGGCGGCGCGGCGGTCGAGGTCGCCGAGATCGCGCCCGGGCCGGCCGACGAGACCTCCAGGGAGACGGCCTGATGCCCGAGACCGTCCTGTCGATCGACGACCTGACCGCGGGCTACGACGAGGCGCCCGTCGTCAAGGGCCTGAACCTGCACGTCGACGCGGGCGAGGTCGTCGCGCTGCTCGGCCCCAACGGCGCCGGCAAGACGACGACGCTGCGCGCGATCTCGGGGATCGTGCATCCGATGTCGGGCTCGATCGCGTTCATGGGCGGGGACCTGGCGAAGGTCGGCATCAGCGCGCGCGCCCGCGCGGGCATCGCCCACGTGCCGGAGAACCGCGGCATCTTCTTCCAGATGACCGTCGCCGAGCACTTCCGCCTCGGCCACCGCGGCGAGCGGCTCGACATCGACATCGCGTTCCGCTACTTCCCGGCGCTCGAGCCGCTGCAGGGCCGGCGCGCGGGCCTGCTGTCGGGCGGCGAGCAGCAGATGCTGGCGATGGCGCGGGCGCTCGCGCGGCGGCCGAAGCTGCTGCTGTTCGACGAGCTGAGCCTCGGGCTGGCGCCGCTGATCGTCGAGCGGCTGCTGCCGGTCGTGCGCCAGTACGCCACCGACTCCGGCTGCGGCGTCCTGCTCGTCGAGCAGCACGTCCAGCTGGCGCTCGGGATCGCCGACCGCGGCTACGTCCTCTCGCACGGCGACCTCGTGCTCGAGGACCGCGCCGAGGAGCTGCGCAACAACCGCGAGCTGCTGATGGCCAGCTACTTCGGCGAGCAGGCCGCGCCCTCCCTGGAGTCGCCCGCGACCTAGACTGGGACGCAGCCCTCACGTCTCACTCCAGGAGGAGAAGTTCCCCATGAGCGCAGTGACTTCGGAGATCCGCACGGGTCTGTTCATCGCGGGCGAGGCCCGGCCCGGCGAGGACCACTTCCCCGTGTACGACCCGGCGGACTCGTCGCAGGTCATCGGCCACGCCGCCAAGGCGACGACCGAGCAGGCCAAGGCGGCCGTGCGCGCGGCGCGGGCGGCGTTCCCGGCGTGGTCGGCGCTGACGCCGCACGAGCGCGCGGAGCTGATCCTCGCCGCGCTGGAGCCGCTGGCCGCCGACCACGACGACCGCGCGCTGCTGCTCTCGCGCGAGAACGGCAAGACCGTCTTCGAGTCGAGCCTCGACATCCAGGTCCTCGGCGCCCGCTTCCACCTCGCCGCCGGACTGGCCGACCAGCTCGCCGAGCCCAAGACGATCGAGGGCAAGCCGCTGCCCCAGGCGCCGCTGTCGTTCCACACGACGGTCGAGCGCGTCGCGATCGGCGTCGTCTCGATCATCGTGCCGTTCAACTGGCCGCTGGCGATCCTCGGCGCGTCGCTGCCCTACGCGCTCGTCGCCGGCAACACGACGATCGTCAAGGCGCCGCCGACGACGCCGCTGTCGTTCGTGCGCACGCTGGAGATCATCGCCGCGCAGCTGCCGCCCGGCGTGCTCAACGTCGTCTCGGGCACCGACGACGTCCTCGGCCCGGTCCTGATCCAGGACCCCGACGTCAACAAGATCTCGTTCACCGGCAGCGTCCGGGCGGGCAAGCTGATCGCGGGCATGGCCGCCGAGGGCCTCAAGCGCGTGTCGCTCGAGCTGGGCGGCAACGACCCGGCGGTCTTCCTCGAGGACGCCGACCTCGGCGGCGACGCGTTCCACCGCATCGACCTCGGCGCGTTCCTGACGACCGGGCAGGTCTGCATGGCCGCCAAGCGCGTCTACGTGCACGAGTCGCGCTACGACGAGCTCGTCGAGGGCCTCTCGGCCGAGCTGGCCAAGCACCGCCTGGGCCGCGGCCAGGCCGAGGGCACGACGATGGGGCCGCTGAACTCCGCCCGCCAGAAGGAGATCGTCGAGGAGCTCGTCGCCGACGCCAGGGCCAACGGCGCCGAGGTCCGCGAGTTCGGCGAGGGCGACGAGGCCGAGCTGGCCAAGGGCAACTTCCTCAAGCCGTCGATCGTGCTCAAGCCGGCGCAGGACTCGCGCATCGTCCAGGAGGAGCAGTTCGGCCCGACGCTGCCGATCGTCACCTTCAAGACCGACGAGGAGGCGATCGCGCTCGCCAACGACACCTGGTCGGGCCTCGCCTCGTCGGTGTGGTCGGCCGACCTCGAGCACGCCAACGCGGTCGCCGCGCAGCTGCGCGCCGGCACGACCTGGATCAACGCGCACAACGCGCCGTGGCTCGACGAGCGCGCGCCGTTCGGCGGCTTCAACCAGAGCGGCATCGGCCGCGAGATGGGCGTCGAGGGCCTGTTCGGCTTCACCGAGACGCACTCGACGATGCGCACCGCGGGCTAGCGACCGGCCGTCAGGGCTCCCCGGCGGCCCGCGTCGCCGGGGAGTCCCATATCGTCAGCGTCGCGATGGGGCGCCTCGCGCAGATGAGGACCAGGCTCGCGGCCCGGATGCAGGCGGGCGCCCGGCGCCTGCCCGTCAGCGAGCACTCCGGCTTCGACCGCGGCGAGCCGATCGATCGCCACTACATCGCCGAGTTCCTGGGCCGGTTCGCCTGCCTGCCGGGCTACTCCGAGGGCGACATCAAGGGCCACGTGCTCGAGGTCGGCGGCCGCGAGTACGCCGACCGCTTCGGCGTCGCCGCCGACGCCCCGGGACCGGGGGTCGTCCACCGCGTCGACGTCCTGCACGAGAGCGCGGTCAACCCCCAGGCCACGCTCGTCGGCGACCTCCAGGACCCGTCGACGCTGCCGGCGGCCACGTTCGACTGCGTCATCTGCACCCAGGTCCTGCCGTTCGTCTGGGACACGCGCGCGGTGCTCGCCAACATCCACGCGTCGCTGCGACCCGGCGGCGTGCTGCTCGCGACGACGCCCGGCATCACGCGCGCCGGCGTGCGCGAGCGCGACCAGTGGGGCGACTTCTGGCGGTTCACGAGCGGGTCGCTGCGACGGCTGGCCGCCGAGGCCTTCCCGGGCGGGACGATCGAGGTCGAGGGCCACGGCAACCTGCAGGCGGCGACGTTCTTCCTCTACGGCTTCGCGGCGCACGAGCTCGCGCCCGACGCGCTGCGCATGCGCGACCCCGACTACGAGGTGCTGATCGGCCTGCGGGCGATCAAGGCGGCGGCCGCCTGACTACGCGGTCCGCCCCGGGTCGACCGGCTCGTCGCCCTCGCCCGGCGCCAGCACGAAGTCGCTCTCGAGCGACAGCCACGGGCCCGGGCCCATCGCCGCGGGCTTGTCGGGATCGTCGGCGTCGCGCTCGGCGAACTCGCGCAGCAGCGAGTCCTTGACGGCGAAGACGGCGTCGGAGTCGATGTACCTCGAGGTGCGGTCGAAGACGTGGGTGGCGACCGGCAGGTGACCGGGCGCGCGCACGATCATGTGGATGTGCGCCGGGCGCCACGGATGCCGGCCGGTCGCGTCGAGCATGCGCCCGACCGGGCCGTCGTAGGGGATCGGGTACGGCG
>DASZVK010000398.1:0-4843 GCA_035547175.1 Solirubrobacteraceae bacterium | reverse complement strand
GTTCTTCGTCGTCGACGTCCTGCACGCCGGGCAGGCCGGGTTCGGCGTCGCGATCGGCGTCTGGACCGCCGGGATGACGCTCGGCTCGGTCGCCCTCGCGCGCCGCGTCGCGCCCGCGCTGCTGGCCGTCGCGGCGACGGCGGCGATCGCCGTCCAGGGCGCCGGGCTGCTCGGCGCGAGCCTGGCGACGACGTTCGCGGTCGTCCCGGCCGGCTTCGCGCTCGGCGGCGTCGCCCACGGCGTCAAGAACGTCGCGATCCGCACGCTCATCCACGCGCGCGTGCCCGACGCGCGGCGCGGGCGCGCCTACGCCGCCTACAACGGCGTGCGCAACGCGGCCGAGCTCGGTGCGATCGCCGTCGGGGGCGTGCTCGTCGGCGCGATCGGCGCTCGCGCGTCGCTCGCGCTGGCCGGCGCCGTGCCGCTGGCGCTCGGCGTCGCCGCCCTCGCCCGCATCCGGGCCGGGTCCCGCGCCGCCGGCGCGGGCGCGACCACTGCCACGACCACCACCACGACACAGGAGGCACACCCATGAGGACAGCCAAGGCCGACCTGCCCGCGATGCGGTTCGGCGACTACGAGGGTCGGACGATCGACGAGGGGCCGCTGCGGATCGCGTTCGAGTCGATGCCGGCGGGCTTCCCGCCCGACCCGTCGGTCTTCGAGGGCCTGCCCGACGACCGCTGCCAGTGCCCGCACCACGGCTACCTCGTCCGGGGCTCGGCGCGCGTCACGTACCTCGACGGCCGCGAGGAGGTCATCAACGCGGGCGACGCCTACGTGCTCGAGCCCGGGCACTTCGTCCAGACGATCGAGGACTGCGAGTTCGTCGAGTTCAGCCCGGTCGCCGAGCACGACGTCACGAGGGCGCAGATCATGAGGAACGTCGAGCAGATCGAGCGGGCCGCCGGCGCCGGGTCGTGACGCTCGCCGGCGTCCGTGCGCCGGCGACGTAGGGTGGCGGCGTCGCCGTGCGCCGCCGCTCCCCCTACGACCGCGAGATCATGCGCCTGGCGCTGCCGGCGCTCGGCGCGCTGGCGGCCGAGCCGCTCTACCTGCTCGCCGACACGGCGATCGTCGGCCACCTGGGCACGCCGCAGCTCGCGGCGCTCGCGCTGGCCGGCACCGTGCTGACGGGCGCGGCGACGTTCTGCAACTTCCTCGCCTACGGCGTCACGGCGCAGGTCGCGCGCCTGCACGGCGCCGGCGAGGAGCGGCGCGCGGCCGCGGTCGCCGCGCAGGCGCTGTGGGTGGCGGTCGCGCTCGGCGTGCTGGTCGCGGCGCTGGTCGCGGCGCTCGCGGCGCCGCTGATCTCGCTGCTCGGCGGCAGCGGCGAGGTCCACCCGCTGGCCGTGACGTTCCTGCGGATCGGGTCGATCGGGCTGCCGTGCGCGCTGGTCGCGCTCGCCGGCCAGGGCTACCAGCGCGGCATCGGCGACCTGCGCTCGCCGCTCGTCGTGGTCGTCGCGGCCAACGTCGCCAACGTCGCGCTCGAGCTGCTGTTCGTCTACGGCTTTCGCTGGGGGCTGGCGGGGTCGGCGTGGGGAACGGTCCTCGCCCAGGCCGGCATGGGCGCCGCGTTCGCCACGGCGCTCGTGCGCGCGGGCGGGCGGGCCGGGTCCGCGCACGGCCGCCGCCCGCAGCCGGAGCTGATGCGCCCGCTGCTGCGGATGGGCGGCGCGCTCGTCCTGCGCACCGGCTCGCTGTACGCCTCGTTCGTCGTCGCCGGCGCCGTGCTCGCGCGCGTGAACGCGTGGTCGCTGGGCGCGCACCAGATCGCGATGCAGCTGTTCGCCTTCCTGTCGCTCGTGCTCGACGCGATCGCGATCGCCGGGCAGGTGATCGTCGGCCGCCGCCTCGGCGCCGGCGAGGCCGACGAGGCGCGCGCCGCCGCGCGGCGGATGATCGAGCTGTCGGTCGCCGGCGGGGTGCTGCTCGGCGCGGCGCTGCTGGCGCTGCGCTCGGCGCTGCCGCACGCCTTCACCGGCGACCCGCGGGTGCTCGAGCGCGCCAAGACGCTGTGGCCGCTGCTGGCGCTGATGCAGCCGTTCGGCGCCGCGGTGTTCGCGCTCGACGGCATCCTCCTGGGCGCCGGCGAGACGACCTACCTCGCCTGGAGCATGCTCGCCGCGGGGGCGCTGTTCGCGGCCGTCTCGCTGGCGTCGCTGCACTTCGGCTGGGGCGTCCTCGGCATCTGGGCGGGCTTCGACGCGCTGATGCTCGTCCGCCTGGCCACCTGCGGCGCGCGCTTCCGCGGCGGTCGCTGGCAGGTCGTCGGCGCCGACTGACGTGCAGGTTCGGCGTGGTCTGGACTCGACTCTCCGTCCAGAAACTGCGCAAAGGGGTGCAGGAGGTGCAGAAACTGACGAAAACCTCCGTACCTCCGCTCATGAACACCAACTCTCGCAAGCTCGGCCTGACCACCTCAGAGGCCGCCCGCCGCCTCGGCGTGTCGCTCTCGACGATCCGCCGGTGGTCCGACATGGGCTACCTGCGCAGCTACCGCACGCCCGGCGGCCAGCGTCGCTTCAGCATCCAGCAGCTCGACGAGTTCCTCGCGTCGCTGGAGGCCGAGGGCTCGGCGTCGGACGATTCGGAGCCTCCTCAGGCCCGCCTGCGCAGCGTCGAGCGGGTCGGCCTGGGCGTCGCCGCGGCCGTCGTGTCGTCCGTGCCCTCCGTGCCCGAGATGTCGTCCGCGCCCTCGACGCCCGAGATCCCCGCCTGGCCGCCCGCCTGGCCGCCCGCCGACGCCGCGTAGCCGGCGCCGCTAGGCGCCGGCCGCCTCGTCGACGCGCCGCAGCATGTCCAGCTCGCGGTCGTAGTCGGCGTCGTCGGCGTGGCGGTAGTCGGTCCCCTGCCCGGCCAGCACCGCGGCCAGCGACTCGACGACGCCGGGGTCGAGCTGCGTGCCGGCGACGCGCCGCAGCTCGGTCAGCGCCTCGAACGAGGTCATCGGCGTGCGGTAGGTGTCGGGCGCGGTCAGCGTGTCGTAGACCTCGGCGACGGCGACGATCCGCGCGATCTCGGGGATCTGCTCGCCCTCGAGCCCGTCGGGGTAGCCGCGGCCGTCCCAGCGCTCGTGGTGGGCGCGCACGATCGCCGCGACCGGCCCGTACATGCCGAAGTCGCGCAGCAGGTCCGACGCGATCGTCGGATGGCGCCGGATCGTGCGCCAGTCGGGGTCGGTCAGCGTCGTGCCGCGCTCCATCACCCGGTCCGACAGCGCGAAGCGGCCGATGTCGTGCAGTAGGCCCGCCGTGTGGGCGAGCTCCTGGTCGCGCTCGGAGAGCCCGCGCGCGGCGGCGAGGTCGCGCGAGAAGCGCGCCACGGCGGCGCTGTGGCGGGCGGCCCGCGAGTCGCGCTCGTCCAGCGTGCGCAGCAGGCCGCTGAGCACGCCCCACGACAGCGCCGCGTAGGCGCGCGCGCGCTCGCGGGCCTGGACCACGAGCCGCGCCATGTAGGAGAAGGCGACGACGATCAGCGCGGCGAGCGCGAGCGACGCGAGGCCGTACTGGACGTAGACCTCGGCCAGCGCGACGACCATCGCGACGTTGATGGCCAGCGCGGGGAGCAGGTCGCTCGGCGGGCGCAGGGCCGAGGCCAGCGGACGCCCGTCGCGCAGGGCGAGGATCGAGCTGACCGACGCGAAGTTGACGACGAGCTCGCCGACCGCGACGGCGGCGAGCGCGGCGGCGAAGCCGACCGACGTGTCCACCCCGCCGGAGATGTGCGGGAACACCGTCGCGGCGACCAGGCTGGGGACGCCCGTGACGCCGACGTTCATCGCCAGCGACATCGGCCGGTAGCGCTCCACCGCCCACTGGGCCAGCTCGGCGATCGCCACGATCGCGAACGCGGCGGCCGGCCCCAGGAGGCCGACGGCGAGCATCGACGTCGTGAAGGTCGCCGACACCATGAGCGTGCCCGACACTCGGGTGGTGAGCAGCGCGGCCACGATGGCCAGGCCGGCGAGGACGAAGAACAGGCCGTCGCCGAGGCGTTCGTCGCCGGTCAGCGCAGCCCAGACGACACCGCCCAGGCAGATGGCGAGCGACAGCGCGCCGGCGGCGCGGGGGCGGCCCGTGGCCTCCACGGGAGGGACTCTACGCCGCGTGCCGGGCGCCCGGCACGCGGCGAGAGAACGGCTAGCGGCCGGTGAAGAAGCCGCCGAAGGCCGCCACGAAGCCCGTGACGACCAGAGCGACCGGCATGAGACGAGCGATGTGCTTGTTCATACTCCCACTATCGGCGCGTTTCTGTGTAGGTTTAGGCGCGAAACCTGCACTAAACCGTGCAAAGCTGGTCGAATCTGCTCAAACCTGGTGCCCTTGCGCGCGTGCGCACGCTGAAGACGAGCGAAGCGGCGGCGATGCTCAACGTGAGCGCGAACACGTTGCGCGCGTGGGAGCGCCGCTTCGACTACCCCAAGCCGCAGCGCACGCCCGGCAAGCACCGCGTCTACGTCTACGGCGAGGTCGCCGCGCTGCGCGACGCGCTGCGCGACGGGCTGTCGATCTCATCGGCCGTCTCCCGAGCGCGCGAGTCGCTGCGCGGCGACACGCACATCCTCGTCGGCGCGCTGAGCGCCTTCGAGCTCGAGCGCGCCGACAGCGCCATGGAGGCGGCGCTCGCGCTGCGCTCCGTCGAGCGAACCGTCGAGGAGGTCATGCTCCCGTCGCTGGCCGAGCTCGTCCGGCGCCAGGGCGACGACAGCGCCGCCTGGGCGCTCGGCGTGCGCTGGTCGGTCGAGTGGCTGCGCCGTGCGCAGCGCCTGACGCCGCCCCCTGCGCGACCGGGCACGGTCCTGATCGGCGACGCGACGCGCGACGACCTCGACGTCGAC
>DASZVK010000397.1:0-9553 GCA_035547175.1 Solirubrobacteraceae bacterium | reverse complement strand
CGTGGGGCCTTCACCGGAACTTCACGGCGGGCGGGAGCGCCGACCCGCGCGCGGGACCCGCCGGCTAGCAGGTCTGCAGCGCCTTGACCGCCGACTGCACCTTCGTCAGCAGCTTCGCGGGCAGCGGCGCGTAGTAGAGCTTCCTGATCTGCCCCTGGCCCTCGGAGCCGAGCGCATAGGTGAGGAAGCCCTTCGTCAGCTTCGCCTGGTCGGCCGAGGCGCCGGCGCAGAGGTTCTTGTAGACGATCGCAAACGTCTGCGAGGTGATCGGGTAGGCGGCCTTGGCCTTCGAGTTGATCGCGTCGATCGTCAGGCTCGGCCCGGCGTACACGCCGTCGCCGGCCGCGGCGACCGAGGCCACCGTCGGCTTGATGAAGACGCCCTTGGCGTTCTGGACGCTGGCGACCTTCATGCCCGTCGCGATCGCGTAGCTCTGCTCGACGTAGCCGATCGAGTTCTGCGTCTTGTCGATCAGCTGGGCGACGGCCGCGTTGGTCGCGCCCGGCAGGCCGACGGGCCAGCGCGGGAGGTCCTGCACGGAGCCGCCGTACTTCTGCGCCCACTGGTTGCTGGACACCGCGAGGAACTCGGTGAAGCCCGCGGTCGTGCCCGAGTTGCCCGAGCGATGGACGACCTGGATCTGGGCGTGCGGGAACTTGACGCCCGGGTTGAGCTTGGTGATCGACTTGTTGTCCCAGCTGCCGATCTTGCCGAGGTAGATGTTGGCGATGATCGCGCCCGTCAGCTTGATGTTGTTGGGCACGCCGGGGACGTTGTAGGCCAGCGTGATGCCGCCGAAGGCGATCGGCAGGTGCTGGATCGCGCCGCCCTTGTACTTGCCGGCGTCGGCCGCCGGGCTGACGTTGTCGGAGCCGGCGATCTGGATCGTCTCGTTCTGGAGGCTCGTGCGGCCACCGCCGGAGCCGCTCGCGCCGACGTTGACGTTGACGGTCGAGCCCGAGTTCGCCTTGTTGTACGAGCTGGCGAGCTGCTGCCAGAACGGCAACGCGAACGTCGAGCCGCCTTCGCTGATGGTGGCGGCGAACGCCGACGCGGTGCCGAGCAGCGTGATCGCGGCGACGATCAGGCCGACGGCAAGCTTACGTGAGGACACTGCAGACTCCTTGGGTGTGAGACATCGGGGATCAGCCCGACCAGCCTCGCCCGCCCCCTCGCCCGCCGTGTGACCTCGCCGTGAACGAGCTGAGAATCAATTGTGAACGAGGCGTTTCTCAGCTCAGCGCGGGGTGCGAGGAGTCCGAGAACTCGCGGAACAGCCCCGTGACGACGAAGGCGGTCTGCTCGCCGACGTCGACGGCGTTGTCGCCGATGCGCTCGATGGCGCGGGCGACGAGCGTCATGATCATCGCCCACTCGCGCGTGTCCGGGTCGTCGCCGACCTCGATCGCCAGCGGGAAGATCTCGCGGTTGAGGCGGTTGATCTCGCGATCCTGGCGCACGAGGTCGATCGCCATGTCGACGTCGCGCAGCTCGAACGCCCGGCGCGCCTGGACGACCTCGGCGCGCGCACAGCGGCCCATGCGCAGCACGCGCGAGAGGATCTCCTCGCGCACCGGCGGCTCGTTGCCCGACAGCGGCAGCAGCTTGGCGATCGTCACGCACTGGTCGCCCATGCGCTCGACGTGGCGGATGATGTGCAGCAGCGCGGCAACGACGCGCAGGTCGCCGGCGACGGGCGCCTGCAGGGCCATCAGCGACAGGATCCCCTGGTGGACCTCCAGGTAGCGGCCGTCGATGCGGTCGTCGTCGGCGATCACGAACGACGCCAGCTCGACGTCCTGGTGCTCGAGCGCCTCCAGCGTCCGGTCGAGCTGGCCGACGACGAGGTCGAGGCCGCCCAGCGTCGCCGCCTCGAGCTCGGCCAGCTGGGCCTGGTAGCCGGCCCTGCCCTCGCCGGTCACGCGATCACCCGAACTTGCCGGTGACGTACTCCTCGGTGCGGGAGTCGTCGGGGTTGGTGAAGATCTTCTCGGTCGGGGCGTGCTCGACCAGCTCGCCGAGGTTCATGAACGCGGTCGTGTCGGCGACGCGCGCCGCCTGCTGCATGTTGTGCGTGACGATCACGATCGTGAAGCGCCGCTTGAGCTCCTCGATCAGCTCCTCGATCTTCAGCGTCGCGATCGGGTCGAGCGCCGAGCACGGCTCGTCCATCAGGATCACCTCGGGCTCGACGGCGATCGTGCGGGCGATGCAGAGGCGCTGCTGCTGGCCGCCCGAGAGGCCGATGCCCGGCTGCCTGAGGCGGTCCTTGACCTCGTCCCACAGCGCCGCGCCGCGCAGCGAGCGCTCGACGCGCTCGTGGAGGTCGGCGACCTTCCTGCCGGTCAGCCGCAGCCCGGCCGCGACGTTGTCGAAGATCGACATCGTCGGGAACGGGTTGGGCTTCTGGAAGACCATGCCGATCGCGCGCCGCACGGCGACGACGTCGACCGACCTGTCGTAGAGGTCGATCTCGCCGAGCATCACCTTGCCCGTCGCGTAGGCCCCGGGCAGCTCCTCGTGCATGCGGTTGATGGCGCGCACGACGGTCGACTTGCCCGACCCGGACGGGCCGATCATCGCCGTGACCTGGTTGGCGGCGAACGTCATCGAGAAGCCCCTGACGGCGGGCTGGTCCTTCGGCTGGCCGCCGTACCAGATGCTCAGGTCGTCGACGGTGACGCCGCGCGCGGCCTGCTCGATCTCGATCGTCCGCGTGCCGGCGACCGTCGGCGCGGAGACCTTGATCGCGGGGACGTCGGGCTGACCGTGGGATGTGCTCACGGGCTCGGTGGTGGTCGGGATGGACTCGTCGATGCTCATCTACAGACGGCTCCTTCGGGCGGCGAGGCGGGCGATGGCGGTCGCCACGAGGACCATCGTCACGAGCAGCAGCGCGGCGCCCCAGCCGCGCTCGACCAGGGCGGGGTTGGGCGACCCGATGTTGCCGAAGACCTGCATCGGCAGCGAATCCATCAGGTTGTTGAGGTCGAACGACGTGCCGTTGGTGATCGACACGGTGAACAGCAGCGGCGCGGTCTCGCCGGCGCCGCGCGCGATCGCCAGCAGCGAGCCGGTGATCAGGCCCGGCAGCGCCGTCGGCAGCACGATGCGCATCACGACCCGCCAGCGCGGCGTGCCGAGCGCCAGCGCCGCCTCGCGCAGCGAGTCGGGCACGAGGCTCAGGACGACCTCGGAGGAGCGCGCGACGACCGGCATCATCAGCAGCGCCAGGGCGATCGAGCCCTTCCACGCCGCGCTGGCCGAGCCGCCCACGTGGCTGACGACGAGCACGATGTAGACGAACAGGCCGAAGACGATCGACGGCACGCCGGTCATGACGTCGACGAAGTAGCGCACGATCCCGGCGAACCTCGAGCGCCGGCCGTAGTCGACGAGGTAGACGCCGATGCCGATCCCGACCGGGATCGAGATCAACGCCGCGAGCGCGACGATCACCAGCGTGCCGAGGTACGCGCTCCTCATGCCGCCCGGGTCGCCGAGCACCGAGCCGGTCGGGTCGGTCGTGAAGAACTCGGCCGTCCACGCCCCCGCTCCGCGGGCGATCAGGAAGTAGACGACGAGCACGAGCGGGACCACCGTGATCAGCGTCATCGCGGCGATCAGCCCGCGCGCGACGCGGTCGGTGGCCTTGCGCCTGGCGGAGACGACCGGCAGCCCGACGCGGGCCTCGTGCACGGCGCTCATGCTCATGCGACCACCGCGTCCTCGACGGCGTCGGCCATCGCCGGCGCCGCGTGGCTCTGCGCCGCGGCGCGGAACTGCTTGCTCTCGGCGCGCGCGACGAGCCCGCGGGCGAGGGCGTTGACGATCAGCGTGACGACGAACAGCAGCAGGCCGCAGCCGATCAGCGCGCCGCTGTAGATCGGGTCCGACGCCGCCTCGCCGAACTCGTTGGCGATCGCGCCGGCCAGCGAGTCGCCGAGCCCGAAGATCTGGTCGCCGATGCCGTGGTAGCCGCCGAGCAGGTAGGCGACGGCGATCGTCTCGCCGAGCGCGCGCCCGAGGCCGAGCAGCGCCGCGCCGGTGATGCCGGCGCGCGAGTACGGCAGCACCGCGAGCCTGAGGACCTCCCACTTCGTCGCGCCGAGCGCCTTGGCCGCCTCCTTGTGCTCGACCGGGACGGTCGCGATGACCTCGCGCGAGATCGCGCTGATGATCGGCGTGATCATGATCGCCAGCACGAGCCCGGAGAGGAAGTAGCCGGGGCCGGGGACCTCGCCGCCGACCCACGGCAGGAAGCCCAGCGTGTCGGCGAGCCACTGCTGGACCGGCTTGAGGAAGGGCTGCAGCACGAGGAAGCCCCAGATCGCGTAGACGACCGACGGCACCGAGGCGAGCAGGTCGACCAGCAGCGTCAGCGGGCCCTTGAGCCGCGCCGTCGCGAACTCGTTGATGAAGATCGCCGAGGACACCGCCACCGGCAGGGCGATCACGAGCGCGATGATCGCCGTGACGACCGTGCCGAACAGCAGCGAGAAGGCGCCGAAGGCCTCCTTCGGCGGGTTCCAGTCGTCCGAGAAGGCGAAGCTGAGCAGGCCCTGGTGCGCCAGCGCGACGTGCGCCTTGGAGATCAGGAAGACGAAGAAGAAGGCGATCAGCGCCAGCACGAGCGCGGCGAGCGCCGTCAGCGCCCACTTGAACGCCGGGTCCGCGTAGCGCGCGCTGAACCCACCCTCGAAGCTCGTGCGCCGGGGCGCCCCGGCGTCGATCGTCTCGGCGCTCATCTACGCCCCAGCCTGGGGCTCGGGCGCCGCGGAGATGTGAAAAGGAGGTGAAGCGCTCGGCCGCCCCAGCGGCTCGGGCGCGAGGCGGTAGCCGAAGCCGACGTGCGTGTGGATGAACGCGAGGTCGGGCAGCGCCTGCTCGAGCTTGACGCGGAGCTTGTGGACGTAGACGTCGATCGAGCGGTCGCCGGGGCGCAGCTCGTCGTGCCAGGCCTGCGCGAAGAGGTCCTCGCGGCGGACGATCGCCCCGCGGTTGCGGGCCAGCGCGACGAGCAGCGAGAACTCCCGGACCGAGAGCTTGAGCGCGCGGCCGCCGGCCAGCACGAGGCCCTCGCTCGGGTGGATCTCCAGGGCGCCGACGTGGATCGCGTCGTCTTCTGAGCGCATGGCCTCCACGGCACCGCGGACGCTCCCAGCCCGCAGGCCGTCCCCCGTTACCCGGCCGTGAAGCGCCGGTGAAGAAGCGGTGAACCGGCCGTCGCGCCGGTCGCGGCCGGGATACGGTCGCCCGATGCGCCTGCCGGGACGTCGCCGGGACCCCGTCCTGCTCGAGCTCCTGGACGAGTCGGGCCGCAACGTGCAGCGCGCGGCGCTGCTGCTGCACGAGCTGCTCTCCGAGTACCCCGAGAAGGCCGGCCTCGCGCACGACCTCGTGCTCTGCGAGCAGCAGGGCGACCGCATCGCCCACGACATCATCCACCGCCTGCACCAGAGCCGCAGGCGGCGCGGCATCGACGCGACCGACGGCCACCGGCTGGCGACGACGCTCGACGACATCGTCGACTTCGCCGAGCAGACCGCCGACATCGCCGGGATCTACGCCGTCGAGGCGCCGATGGAGCAGAGCGTCGAGCTGGCCGCCGTGCTCGTCGACAGCGCCCAGCAGGTCGCCGAGGCGCTGCGGGCGATGCGCGGCGGGGCGGCGCTCGCGCCGATCCTGGTCGAGATCAACCGGCTCGAGAACGAGGGCGACCGCATCTACCGCGAGGCGATGGCGTCGCTCTTCCAGGGCGGGATCGACCCGATGGTCGTGATCCGCTGGAAGGACCTCTTCGAGCGCCTCGAGGAGGCGATCGACGCCTGCGAGCGCGTCGCCCACGTGCTCGAGGGCATCCAGCTCAAGGCGCGCTAGAAGCGGCGCCCGGCAGGCTCGCACGCGCCACCATGGCGTCGTGGGCTCGGGACAGGGACTCAAGCAGATCGCCGAGCTCGCGCTGGCCTTCGGCCTCTCCTCCCTGATCGGCCTCGAGCGCGAGTGGCGCCAGAAGTCGGCCGGCCTGCGCACGCACACGCTCGTCGGCACCGGCGCGGCGCTGTTCCTGCTGGTCAGCAAGTACGGCTTCGGCGACGTGCTCGGCCACGGCGTGGTGCTCGACCCCTCGCGCGTCGCCGCGCAGATCGTCTCCGGCATCGGCTTCATCGGCGGCGGGCTGATCTTCGTGCGCGGCGACGCGGTCCGCGGCCTGACGACCGCGGCGATCGTCTGGGTCACGGCGGCGGTCGGCATGGCCTGCGGCGCCGGCCTGCCGATCCTCGCGCTCGTCGTGACGGCCGCGCACTTCGTCGTCGTGCTCGTCTACCCGGGGCTCGCCGCGCGGCTGCCGCGGTCGCGCCACCTCGGCTACCGGCTGCGCGTCGTCTACGAGGACGGGCGCGGCATCCTGCGGCGGGTGCTCGAGCACGGCACGGCGCTCGGCTTCGTCGTCTCGAGCGTCGCCACGCACGAGCTCGACCGCCACGTCGGCGGCCGCGCGGCCGTCGCGGTGACGCTGGACGTCACGGGCCGGCCGTCGCCCGACCGGCTGGTCGCCGAGCTGGACGAGCTCGACGGCGTGATCGAGGTCACCGCGATCGACATGGCGGAGTCCGGCTGACCGGCCGGCCCCGCCACGCGGCGCCGCCGATCGCCTCAGTGGCCGAAGCGGACGTCGGGCAGGACCCGGTCGAGCCGGCGCGGCAGCCACCAGGCGGCGCGCCCGGCCAGCCGCAGCACGATCGGGACGAGCGCCAGCCGCACGAGCAGCGCGTCGAGCAGCACCGCGACGCCGAGGATCACGCCCATCTCCTTGGGCGGCAGCGGCCCCGACAGCGCGAACGTGAAGAAGACGGCCACCATCACCGCGGCGGCGGCGAAGATCACGCGCCCGGAGTGCGCGAGCCCGCCGACCATCGCCTCGTGCGCGTCGTGGCTGCGCTCCCAGTGCTCCTTCGCGCTCGACAGCAGGAAGACCGTGTAGTCCATGCTGATCGCGAAGATCATCGCGAAGAAGAACACGGGCCCCCAGGCGTCCAGGAAGCCCTGTGGCTCGAAGCCCAGCAGCCCCGCCGCGTGGCCGTCCTGGAAGACGAGCTTGGCGACGCCGAAGGCCGCGCCGGTGGCCAGCAGGTTCGTGACGACGCCGACCGCGGCGATCAGCGGCGCCCGCAATGCGACGAGCAGCAGCAGGAACCCGAGCGCCAGCACGACGCCGACGACGAGCGGCGTGCTGCGCGACAGCTCGGCCTCGAGGTCGTGGTTCTCGGCGGGCGCGCCGCCGACCATCGCGCCGGCCGGCAGCGTGCGCCGCAGGCGGTCGATCGCCGCTCCGAGCCGCTTCGACGAGGGGTCGGCGTTCGGCACCGCCTGCAGCAGCACGACCTTCCCCGAGGCGCCCACGCGCGGCGGCGTCACCTGGGCGATCGCCGGGTCCGCGGCGAGCACCGCGCGCACGCGCGCTGCGTCGGCGGCCGGCGCCGTGACCTGCAGCGCGCCGGGCGCGCCGGGCCCGAGCGCCCGCTGGACGAGCTCGTAGCCCTGGCGGCTCGTGTCGCCTGCGGGCACGACCTTGATCGAGGGCATGCCCGTGTCGAGCGTGAGCACGGGGATCGCCAGGGCGACGAGCACGGCGACGCTGCCGGCGCCGGCCGCCCACGGGCGGCGCCACAGCCGCTCGCCCCACGCGGCGAAGCGCGGGCTGCGGTGCTCGCCCGCGTGGACCCAGGGCAGCGCGAGCCGGTCGACCCTCGGCCCGAGCCGGCCGAGCACCGCCGGCAGCAGCGTGAGCGTCGCCCCGAGGACGAAGACCACCGAGAGCATGATCCCCAGCGCCATCGACCGGAACGCGGGGCTGTCGACGAGCATCACCGCGCTCAGCGAGACGAGCACGGTCACGCCGCTGAAGAGGACGGCCTTGCCGGCCGTGTCCATCGTCTCGCGCACCGCCTCGACGCGGTCCTCGCCCGACCCGAGCAGCGCGCCGCGGAAGCGGTGGACGACGAACAGCGCGTAGTCGATGCCCAGCGCGAGCGCGAACATCAGCGCGAAGTTCATCGCCCAGATCGAGATCGGCGTCAGCTGGGTCAGCAGGTACAGCGAGCCGGCCGAGGCCATCAGGCCGAGCACGGTGAGCAGCAGCGGCAGCCCGGCGGCGACCAGCGAGCCGAACGCCAGCACGAGGATCGCCAGCGTCACCGGCCAGGAGAGCATCTCCGAGCGCATCATCGCCGAGCGGTTGGCCTCGTTGAAGTCCGACCACATGCCGGACGCCCCGGTCACCGCGACCTGCACGCGCTCGCCGCCGAGCGCCGTCACCGGGCCCTTGAGGTCGTCGGCGGCGCGGACCATCCCGTTGGCGTCGGTCGCCGCGCCGGCCATCACGATCGCCGTGTGCCCGTCGCGCGAGATCGTCGTGCCGGCCTGCGGCGGCGTCACCGACGCGACGCGCGGGTCGGCGCGCAGCACGGCCTCGACGCGCCGCACGGTCCGCGCGAAGGCCGGCGAGGAGATCGTGCCGCGGTCGCTGTGGACGACCGCCATCAGCGCCGTGCTGTCGAGCCCGGCGAACTCGCGCCGGACGAGCTCGCGGACGTGCACGGACTCCGAGCCGTCGGCCTGCCAGCCGGCGCCCGACAGCGCCGTCTCGACGCGCGGCGCGAAGGCCCCGAGCCCGACGGCGACGATCGCCCAGGCGACGAAGGCCGTCCGCGCGTGGGCCGCGGCCCAGCCGCCGAGGCGGCCGATCGGGCCGACGCGGCGCGGCGGCGCGGGCGCGGGGACGGCCGCCGGCGTCGCGGCCGTGGCGGCGCTCACCGCGCCGTGCCCTCCATCAGCGTCGTCAGCTCGGCGAGCTGGGAGTGCAGCCCGCCGCAGACCTGCTCGCAGAGGGCGTAGACGCCCTCGTCGGCGACCGAGTAGAGGGAGCTCGTCCCCTCCTTGCGCCGGCTCAGCACGCCGGCCTGGAGGAGGATCCCGAGATGCTTGGAGGCGTTCTGCTGGCTGGTGCCGAGCCGCTCGGTGATCTGGCCGACGGACAGCTCGCCCTCGCGCAGCAGGTCGAGGATGCGGATCCGGTTGGGGTCGCCGATCACGCGCAGGCGCGTCGCGATCATCTCGGCGAGCTCGAGCGGGATCGGGCTGGGCAGCTTCATGGCTCCTCCTGGGCTCAGCGGGTCGAGCAGCTGTTGCCGCCCGCCTCCAGCTCGGGGTCGAACGGGTGGGCTCCGGCGTTGACGGCGATCACCGCCTCGTAGTTGGCGGGGCGCGGCGGCATCGACTCCAGCAGCGCGTCGGCGAACGCGTCGGCGTCGCCGAGCGCCCGCTCGCCGCTCGCCGCTCGCGCCTGCGCCAGCGTCGGCGCGACCGCCGCGGCGAGCACGCCCGGATGGGTGTGGCCGGGCAGCAGCACGACGTCGTCGCCGAGCGTCAGGACGCGCTCGCGCAGCGTCGCGTGCAGGAGGCGGGCCATCGCGCGGGCGCCGGCCGGGTCGCCGCGCTGGAGGTCGGGCCGGGCGATGCCGTCGGCGAACAGCGAGTCGCCGCCGACGAG
>DASZVK010000396.1:0-3013 GCA_035547175.1 Solirubrobacteraceae bacterium | reverse complement strand
AGCCGCGAGGCGACCGTCGCCTCCTTGACGCCGCCGAGCGCGCGCCCCGCCTCCGCGTAGCTGAGCCCGACGACGTCGATCGCGACGATCACGTCGCGATGGTCGGGCGACAGCGCGGCGATCGCCGCGAACAGCTCGCGCGCCTCGGCCAGCTCGTCGGGCCCGTCGCCGGCGCGCGAGGGCGGGTCCGCCGACTCCGGCATCGCCTCGGTGCGCGGGCGTCGCGCCGCCGTCCGCCGCGCGCTGACGAACGTGTTGCGCAGCACCCGCAGCAGGTAGCCGAGGTCGTCGTCGTTGCGCAGGAAGCGCGGTCGCGCGAGGACGCGGGCGTAGGTGTCCTGCACGAGGTCCTCGGCCTCCTCGCGCGAGCCGCACAGCGCCCAGGCCGCCCGGTACAGGCGGTCGAGGTGATCGCCGAGGCGCTCGGGGTCGAGGCGGCGGACGGCCACACCGCAGAGGCTAGGCCACCGCGGACAGCGGGCGCGCGTCCTCGCCGACGTACGTCGCCGTCGGGCGGATCAGCCGCCCCTCGCGCTTCTGCTCGAGGATGTGGGCGCTCCAGCCGGCGACGCGCGCGCAGGCGAACAGCGGCGTGAACAGCTCGGCCGGGACCGCGGCGGTGTCGAGCACGACCGCCGACCAGAACTCGACGTTGGTCGCCAGCACGCGATCGGGCCGGCGCGCGGCCAGCTCGGCGAGCGCCGCCCGCTCGAGCCGCTCGGCGACCTCGAAGCGGGCCGAGCCGATCTCGCGCGCGGTGCGCCGCAGCACGCGCGCCCGCGGGTCCTCGGCGCGGTAGACGCGGTGGCCGAAGCCCATCAGCCGCTCGCCGCGGTCGAGCGCGTCGGCGACCCAGCGCTCGGCGTCGCCGGTCCGCTCGACCTCGTCGAGCATCGTCAGCACGCGGCTCGGCGCGCCGCCGTGCAGCGGTCCGCTGAGCGCGCCGACCGCGGCGCTCAGCGCGGCGGCGACGTCGGCGCCGGTCGACGCGACGACGCGCGCGGTGAACGTCGAGGCGTTCATGCCGTGCTCGGCGGCGGAGATCCAGTAGGCGTCGATCGCCTTGACGTGGTCGGGGTCGGCCTCGCCGCGCCAGCGGACGAGGAAGCGCTCGGCGGTCGACGACGCCCGGTCGACCTCCCCCTGCGGCACCGGCGGGCGCCCGGTGCCGCGCGCCGACTGCGCGACGAACGACAGCGCGATCGCCGACGCGCGGGCGAGGTCGTCGCGCGCGGCCTCGTCGGAGACGTCGATCAGCGGCCGCAGGCCCCACTCCGACGCCAGCATCGCCAGCGCGCCCTGCAGGTCGACGCGCGGGTCGCCGGAGCGGACCGGCAGCGGCCACGGCTCGGCCGGCGCCAGGCCCGGGTCGAGGCGGCCGTCGACGAGCAGGCCCCACACCCGCTCGTAGGGGACGGCGCCGACGAGCTCCTCGATGTCGACGCCGCGGTAGCGCAGCGCGCCGCCCTCGCGGTCGGGCTCGGCGATCGTCGTCGCGAAGGCGACGACGCCCTCGAGCCCGGAGCGGACGTCGGAGAGGTCGGGAGCGGAGGCGGAGGAGAGGGGCATGCCCTCATCGTCGCAAATCGCACAATCGGACGGCCCGCGTCGCGCCCGCCCGGCCGGGCTCGCGGACCGGCGGCTTCGACCGTCTAGGGTGCCCGCCGTGGACGCCGACCTGATGCTCCGCCCGGTCGACGAGCTCGCCGCGCTCGTGCGCTCCGGCGAGCTGTCGGCGCGCGAGCTGGTGGCGACGTCGCTGCGGCGCATCGACGAGCTGGACCCGGCGCTGAACGCGTTCGTCGACGTCGACCACGAGGGCGCGCTGGCCGCCGCCGAGGCGATCGGCCCCGGCGACGAGCGCCCGTTCGCCGGCGTCCCGATCGCGATCAAGGGCAACCGCGCGCTCGCCGGGATGCGGCTCACCCACGGCTGCTCGCTGATGGCCGGCTTCGTCGCCGACTACGACAACGGCGTCGTCGCGCGGCTGAAGGCGGCCGGCTTCGTGCCCGTCGGCACGACCAACCTACCCGAGTACGGGATCCAGCCGGTCACCGAGCCGCGCGCCTTCGGCCCGACCCGCAACCCGTGGGACGCGGAGCGCACGCCGGGCGGCTCGAGCGGCGGCTCGGCCGCGGCGCTCGCCGCCGGCATGGTGCCGATCGCGCACGGCAACGACGGCGGCGGCTCGATCCGCATCCCGGCCGCGTGCTGCGGGCTGGTCGGCCTCAAGCCGCAGCGCGGGCGCGTCTCGACGGCGCCCGAGCTGGGCGACAGCGCGCTCGTCGTCGACGGCGTGCTGACGCGCACGACGCGCGAGACGGCGGCGCTGCTCGACGTGCTCGCCGGCTACGTGCCGGGCGACGCGACGTGGGCGCCGCCGCCCGCCGAGCCGTTCGCGGCGAGCGCCGCACGCGAGCCGGGACGGATGCGGATCGCGTGGACGGTGACGCCGCCGATCGACGCCGAGGTCGACCCGCGCCACGTCGCCGCCGTGCAGGACGCCGCCGCGCTGCTCGCCGACCTGGGCCACGACGTCGTGCAGGCCGACCCGCCGTGGCGCGCCGAGGGCCTGGCCGACCTCTTCGGGCGCGTGTTCGGCGTGCAGGTGGCGCTCGGCATCGCCTACTCGGGGCTGATCGCCGGGCGCGAGCCGACGGCCGACGACATGGAGCCGCTGAGCTGGGCGCTCTACGCGCTGGGCCGCTCGATCGACTCGGTCGCGGCGGCGCTCGACGCGGCGCGGCTGCAGGCGCTGTCGCGCGGGCTGATCGCGTGGATCGAGGGCCACGACGCGCTGCTGTGCCCCGCGCTCGCCGAGCGCCCGCTGCCGATCGGCCTGCTCGCCGGCACGCCCGGCGACCCGATGGAGGCGTTCCGGCGGGCGGGCGAGTTCACGCCGTTCACGCCGCTGCTCAACGCGACCGGCCTACCCGGGATCTCGCTGCCGCTCGCCCACGGCGACGAAGGGCTGCCCGTCGCCGTGCAGCTCGTCGGCACGCCGGCGAGCGAG
>DASZVK010000395.1:0-7199 GCA_035547175.1 Solirubrobacteraceae bacterium | reverse complement strand
TGGCGCGGACCTCGTCCTCGCCCAGCGCCGAGCCGTGCGCCTTCGACGTGCCCGACTTGTGCGGCGAGGGGTAGCCGATGATCGACTTGACGCGGATCAGCGTCGGCTGCTCGTCGTTGCCCTGGGCCGAGCGGATCGCGCCGCGCAGCGCCTCGAGGTCGTTGGCGTCTCCGACCTCGAGCACCTGCCAGCCGTAGGCCTCGAAGCGCCTGGTGACGTCCTCGGTCTCGAAGCTCAGCGACGTCGGCCCGTCGAGCGAGATGTCGTTGTCGTCGTAGAGGTAGACCAGCCGGCCGAGGCGCAGGTGGCCGGCCAGCGAGGCGGCCTCGGAGGCGACGCCCTCCATCAGGTCTCCGTCGGAGACGATCGCGTAGACGCGATGGTCCTGGACCTCGGCGCCGTAGCGCTCGCGCAGGAAGCGCTCGGCCATCGCCATGCCGACGCCGTTGGCGAAGCCCTGGCCGAGCGGCCCGGTCGTGACCTCGACGCCGGGCGTGACGTGGACGCGGTCGCGCTCGGGGTGGCCGGGCGTCAGCGACCCCCACTGGCGGAAGCGCTCGAGCTGCTCGAGCGGCAGGTCGTAGCCGGACAGGTGCAGCGCGCTGTAGAGCAGCATCGAGCCGTGGCCGGCCGACAGCACGAAGCGGTCGCGGTCGGGCCAGCGCGGGTCGGCCGGGTCGTGGCGCATGACCTCGGCGAACAGCAGGTAGGCGACCGGCGCCATCGCCAGCGGCATGCCGGGATGGCCGGAGTTCGCCTTCTGGACGGCGTCCATGCTCAGCGTCCGGATGGTGTCGATGCACAGCTGCTCGGTCGCTACTGCCCCTGTGGTCATGGTCCGTAGGATGCCCGTTCGCGCGCGGACGCGTCGCCGCGGTGGAGCCGCGCTCGGAGCCACGTGAGCGCTCAGCGCCAGCCGCCGGTCTCGTCGCCGTGATAGAGGCCGTGCCCGGTGACGAGCATCCGCACGGTCATCCACAGGATCCGCAGGTCCAGCCGCCAGTCGCGGTGCTCGACGTACCAGAGGTCGAGCTCGATGCGCTCGCTCCACAGCAGCGAGGCGCGGCCGTTGACCTGCGCCCAGCCGGTCAGGCCGGGCCGCACGGCGAGGCGGCCGCGCTGGCGCTCGGTGTAGTGGTCGACCTGCGACTGCACGGTCGGGCGCGGGCCGACGATCGCCATGTCGCCGCGCAGGACGTTGACGAGGTTGGGCAGTTCGTCGAGCGAGGTGCGCCGCAGCAGGGCGCCGACGCGCGTGATCCGCGGGTCGCCCTGCTCGACCGCCAGGCCGGCGCCGATGTGCTCGGCGCCGTCGACCATCGTGCGCAGCTTGAGCAGGTCGAACTGGCGGCCGTCCCTGCCGACCCGGCGCTGGCGGTAGATCGGGCTGCCCGGCGTCTCCAGGCGGATCGCGAGCATCGCCAGCGCGATCAGCGGCGAGGCGAGCGCGAGCGCCGCCGCCGCGACGACGACGTCGAAGGCGCGGCGCGTCACCGCGCGCCCTCGGCCGGCTCCCAGGCGACCGGTGCGCCCCGCGTCAGGTAGTCGAGCAGCCCGATCGCGACCGAGGCGTTGGTCGCCACGTAGTAGCGGGCGACGAGCAGCGGCCGCGCGCGGATCGCGGGCGCGACGAGCGCGCCGGCGAGCGCCGCGACCTGCAGCGCGAACGTCGCGACGTAGACCCAGCCGTCGCCGAGCAGCGCGGCGTTGAGGCCGAGCGCGGCGACGTGCAGGAACGGCGCCGCGTAGCGCAGCACGCGGTGCGAGGCGATCATCAGCGCGTAGAGCGGCGGGTAGCCGCGCGGGTCGAGCAGCCCGCCGCGCAGGACGATCTCCCACGCCTGGCTCGCCATCCGCCGCTTGCGCGCGCGCTCGCCGGCGAGCGTCGGGACCATCGCCTCGGTCGCCAGCGCGCCGGGCGCGTAGACGGCGCGCAGGCCGAGCTTGACGACGGCCGACGGGAGCGCGAGGTCGTGGCTCAGCGGCGTGCCGGCGGCGAGGTAGGCGTCGCGGCGCACGGCGTAGATCGCGCCGTTGCCGGCCGTGACGCTCGACAGCCGCGACTCCAGCGTGCGCAGCGCCATCTCGTAGCGCCAGTAGAGGCCCTCCTGGTTGGCGGCCGCCGCGCCGGGACCGGCCGGCACGAAGCACACCTGGCCGCAGGCGTAGCCGACGCGCGGGTCGGCGAACGGCGCCGCGAGCTCGCGCAGCGCGTCGCGCTCCCAGCGCGCGTTGGCGTCGGAGAAGGCGAGCAGCTCGCCGCGCGAGCGCGCCACGGCGGCGGCCTGGGCGGCGACCTTGCCGACGCGCGGCAGCTCGAGGACGAGGTCGGCGCCGGCCTCGCGCGCCAGCCGGGCGGTGGCGTCGGGCGAGCCGTCGCAGGCGACGATCAGCTCGAGGCGCTCGCGCGGCCAGTCGAGCGCCAGCGCGTCGGCGACCTTGGCGGCGATCGCGCCCTGCTCGGCGTGCGCGGCGACGATCAGCGAGACGAGCGGCGGGGGGGCGGCGGCGGACGCGGGCAGCGGCCGGGGACGGCGGACGCGGGCGAGCGCGGCGAGCGCGGCGAGGGCCAGCGCGTAGCCGACCTGCGTGTAGACGAGCAGGCCCGCGCAGACCCAGAACAGCACGGCGACCACGGCAGGCATTCTCGTCAGAGCAGCGACCGGTAGAGGGCGAGATGGGCGCGGGCGATCTCGCCCCAGCCGTACGGCGAGGGATCGACCGCCGCCGGCGGGTCGGCGATCGCCCGCCGCAGCGCGTCGTGCAGCGCGGCCGGGTCGCCCGGGGCGACGAGCGTCACGCCCTCGACCTCCGAGAAGCCGCCGACGTCGCTGGCGAGCACCGGCACGCCGAGCCCGACCGCCGTCCACAGCACGCCGGACTGCTCGATCTCGCGGTAGGGCAGCACGGCGAGCGTGGCGCGCGCGAACACCGCCGCGGCCTCGGCGTCGGAGACGAAGCGCGTCACCCAGCGCACGCCCGCCGGCGCGCTCGCGCGCAGGTCGCCGACCTCCATCCGCGGCGCGCCGACGATCCACAGCTCGGCCTCGTCGATCCCGCGCCAGGCCTCGAGCAGCACGTCGAGGCCCTTGTACGGGCGCAGCAGCCCGAACAGCAGCACGACGGGCCGGTCGGGCTCGGGCAGCTCGGGCGGCAGCGCCGGCTCGACGGCCGCGAGCCCGTCGAGCACGCCGTGCGGGATGACGTGCACGCGCGCGGGGTCGACGCCGAGCTCGCCGGTCAGGCGGGCGCGGCCGTGCTCGGTGTGCACGACGACCGCGTCGGCGCGCTCGTAGAGCCGCCGCTCGGCGGCGAGCTGGCCGGGGCGCGGCTCGCGCGCGAGCACGTCGTGGGCGGTCAGCACGAGCGGCGCGCGCGGCAGCAGCAGGCCGTCGACGTGCGGGACGACGAGCCACTGGAAGTGCGCGACGTCGGCGCCGCGCGCAGCCGCCCGGCGCTCGCGCAGCATGTCCGGCACGTGCTGGGCGAGCTTGCCCGCGACGCCGCCGCCGCGGCGGTAGAAGGACTCGCGCAGCCGGTAGCCGTCGGGCGCGGGGACGTCGCCGTGGGCGAACGCGCTCGTCACCAGCTCGACGTCGGCGCCCTCCCGCGCCAGGGCGTGGCAGAGCGCGTGGTCGTAGGGGCGCGTGTAGGCCGACGGGTCGACGACGTGGACGCGCACGCTGGGAAGATAGGCAGCGTGCCGTGCGAGGTCACCTACTGCGTCGTCAACACCGAGCAGCGCGAGCTGCTGCTGACCGGCCTCGACGCGATCGCCCGTGAGCGCGCGGCGGTGCCGTTCGCGACCGAGGTGCTGGTGCTCGACAACGCCTCGCGCGACGGCTCGGCCCAGGCCGCGCGCGAGCACCCCGTCGTCGACGAGGTGATCGCGCTCGAGCGTCGCCAGGGCAAGGCGCAGAGCGACAGCGACCTGCTACGGCGTGCGCGCGGCCGCTACGCGCTGCTGCTCAACGAGGACTCCGAGCTGCTGCCCGGCGCGACCGCGGCGCTGCACGCCGCGCTCGAGGCCGACCCGACGGCGGGCGCCGCGGGCGCGCAGCTGCTGCGCCCGGACGGCGACGGCGTGCGCCCGCAGCCGTCGGCGTGGCGCTTCCCGACGCCGCTGACGGCGCTGGCGAGCGCGCTCGCGCTGCACCCGTGGCTGGTCGTGCAGAGCCGTGGTGGGCGGGGGCCGCTGAGGGCGCGGCGCGTCGACTGGGCCCAGTCCTCGGCGCTGCTCGTCCGCCGCGAGGCGGCCGAGCGGGTCGGCTGGCTGGACCCGGAGTTCTTCGTCTACTCCGACGAGGTCGACTTCTGCCGGCGCCTGGCCGACGCCGGCTGGGCGACGCTGTTCGTCGGCGCGGCGCAGGCGGTCCATCACGAGCAGATCGTCAGCGACTCGGTCCCCGAGCGGCGGATCGTCGAGCTGTCGCGCAACCGCGACCGCTACATGCGCAAGCACCACTCGCCCGCCGCGGCGCGGGCGGTGCGCTGGCTGACCGCGGCGGCCTACGCTGAGCGCGCGGCGGCGGCGCTCGTCCTGCCCGGCCACGACCCGCGCCGCTACTGGTGCAACGTCACCGCGACATTGCACCCCGAGCGCGGCGAGGGGCTGCGCGAAGCGGCCGAGGCGTTCAACCGGCGGGCCGCGCCGGACGTGGCCGCAGCGCCGTGAGCGCGGCGCGCACGCGGCGCAGCTCGGCCGGCGTCATCGCGCCGGCCAGCGCGAGCAGCGCCGGGAGCGCGGCGAGCACGGCCGCGCGCTCGAGGAATCCGGCGGCCCCGTGCGTCGGCAGCAGCAGCTCGCCGGCCACGCTCGCGCCCGCGAGCACGACGACGATCCGCGCCAGCCGCCACCACTCGAACGGCACGGGGAACAGGCGCCGCGTGAGCGCGCCGATCGCCAGCAGCATCACCGCGTAGGCGCCGCACAGCGCGATCCCGGCGCCGCGCGTCCCGAGCGGGCCGACGAGCAGCGCCAGCAGGACGACGTTGGCCGCCAGCCCGGCGGCCGCCGCCGGGAAGTTGCGCGACGTCACACGGGCGCGGCCGGCGATCACGACGAACACGAGGTACAGGCCGTACAGCGCCCAGCCGAGCGTCAGCCACGGCAGCGCCGCGAACGCGCCGTGGAAGTCCGACGCGGTCAGCAGGCGCACGACCCAGCGCCCGAGCAGCGTCATCCCGGCGACGACGAGCCCGGTGACGCCGACATACGCGCTCGTCACGACGGCGTAGAAGCGGCGCGCCTCGTCGTCGGAGGCGATCGAGTACGCCAGCGGCGGCCACGCCGCCTGGAAGCCGCGCACGACGACGATCACCGCCGTCGCCAGCTTGACCGAGGCCGAGAAGATGCTCGCCTCGCGCACGCCCTTGGCGTGCAGCAGCCAGGTGCGGTCGACGAAGTTCAGCGCGAACACGCTCGCGTCGGCCGGCACCGTCGGCAGGCCGAAGCGCACGAGCGGCTCGAGCTGGTGCCAGCGCGGCAGGCCGACGTGGCGCGGCGAGGTCAGCCACAGGCCGACGAGCACGACCGCCGAGGCGCCGTAGTTGCCGAGCACGAGGCCGCGGGCGCCCTGGTCGAAGCCGACGACGAGCACGAGCGTGACCGCGACGGTCAGCAGCACGTCGGCTGACGAGGCGATCAGGAACGCACGGCGGCGGTGCTCGGCGCGCAGCAGCGCGTAGGCGACCTGGAGGTTGGCGTAGGCCCAGAAGCCGAGCACGCCGAAGCCCATCAGCGTCGCGTCGCGGTGGTCGAGCAGCGCCTGCGAGATGTCGCCGGCGAACAGCAGCGCGACGAGCGCGAGCGCCGTGGTCGAGGCGAGCACGGCGCCGGTCACCGAGCGCGCCAGCCGGTCGCGGCGCTCGGGGTCGTCGTCGTCGTACCACCAGCGCACGATCGCGTCGGTGAGGCCGAACGTGACCGCGATCGAGGCGAGGATGATCGCGACCAGCACCAGGTCGGCGTAGCCGTAGGCGCCGGTGCCGACGTGGCGCGTGTAGATCGGCAGCGTGACGACCGCGATCGCCGCCGACAGCAGGCTCGCGGCCTGGTAGGCGGCCGACGACGCCACGAGGCGCTTGAGCAACGCAGCCATCGGCGCGGGACGCTAGCGGTCGGCCTGGCTAGGGTCCGGGCCGTGGCCACGCCGCTGTGCGTCCTGCTGCTCTCGCGCCCGCTGGAGGGGTTCATCCTCGAGGACCAGGCGCGCGACCTGCTGCGCGCCCCCTCCGTCGTCGCCGTCGAGCCCGCGCGACTGCCCTATGGGACGTTCGCGCGGATCCCGGAGGCGCTCGGCGACGCGATCGCCGTCACGCAGGCGCGGCGGCTGCACCGGCGGCTGCCGGGCGAGCCGCGCGTGGTCGTCATCTTCCACGCGCTCCAGTACCAGCTCGCGCGTGCGCTGATCGCGCGCGCCGGGACGGACTGCGAGCTGTGGTACTCGCGCTGGGACCGCTACGAGGCCGCCTACGACGCGCCGCCGCGCATGCGCGCGCGGATCGCCGAGCTGCACGAGCTGGCCGCGGCGCGCTCGTCGCTGACGTTCTGCGCCAGCGTCGAGCTGGCGCGCCAGGAGCGCGAGGCCGGGCGCGAGGCCGTCGTCACCGGGCTGGCCGTCGACTCGTTCCCCTCGCTGGACCCCGAGGCGGGCGGGCGGGCCGACGTCGCCAACCTCGGCGACCTCTCCGAGCCGGTCGCGGTGTCGCTCGGGCACCTCGGCCACCGCGTCGACTGGGCGCTGCTGGCCGGCCTGCGCGAGCGCGTGCCCGCGTCGCGACGGCTGCTCGTCGGCGCCTGGCACGCCGCCGAGGTCGGCGCCGACCCTGCCGACCGGGCGCTGCGCGCCGACGCGCGCGTCGAGTGGCTGGGGCCGCTGGACGACGCGGCCGCGGCGGCGGCGCTCGCGCGCGCCGACGTCGGCCTCGTGCCGTTCCGCGTCGAGCCGTTCAACGACGCGGGGCTCCCCTACCGGATCCTCAAGTACGCGCGCATGGGCCGCCGCTCGCTGTGCCCGCCGCTGGCCGGCGTGCGCACGTGGGAGCGCGCGGTCACGTTCTGCGACGGCGTCGAGGCGATGGCGGCGGCGCTGCGCGACGCCGCCGGCGCGCGCGCCCGGCCCGACCTCGAGCTGCGCCGCTGGGCGCTCGAGCAGGCCGCCTTCCGCGTCAACGCCCCGCTGTGGGACCGCCTCGAG
>DASZVK010000394.1:0-7288 GCA_035547175.1 Solirubrobacteraceae bacterium | reverse complement strand
GCGGCCATGGCCGACGTCGCGCTCGTCGCGCAGGCGCGGCTCGGCGAGGATCTGCGCGGGGTCGGCGCCGAGCTGCGCCGCGCGGCGGCGGGCGCGCTCCTCCGGCGAGGCGGTCAGGAAGACCTTGACCTCGGCGTCGGGCGCGACGACCGTGCCGATGTCGCGCCCCTCGGCGACCCAGTCGCCGTCCTCGATCAGCGCCCGCTGCATCGCGACGAGCCGCTCGCGGACGGCCGGCCGCGCGGCGACCTGCGAGGCGCGCGCGCTGACCTGCGGCATGCGGATCGCCTCGGTGACGTCCTCGCCGTCCATCAGCACCCGCTCGCCCAGCTCGATGCGCTCGGGCAGCGGCTCGCCGCGCAGGTCGGCGAGCGCCGCGCAGCGGTACATGGCGCCGGAGTCGAGGTACGTCCAGCCCAGCGCGCGCGCGACGGCGCGCGCCACCGTGGACTTCCCGGCCCCCGCCGGGCCGTCGATGGCGATCAGCATGGCCGTGGCACGATAGCCCCGATGCGCCGGGCGGGACCCCTCAAGCGCCGCGGCTTCGCGCTGCTGATGACCGGGCTGGGGGCCTCGCTCCTGGGCGACGGCGTGCTGTTCGTCGCGCTCCCGTTCGAGGCCCTGGCGCTGTCCAACCGCCCGGGCGCGATCGGGGCGACCGGAGCCGCCTACACGGCGGGGATGGTCGCGTTCTTCCTCGTCGCCGGGATCGTCGCCGACCGCGTCGGGCGCCGTCGCGTGATGCTGCTCGGCGACGCGCTGCGCGCCGTCGTCCTGGCGACGATCGGAGCGCTGGCCCTCGGCCACGCGCTGACGCTCGAGCTGCTGGTCGCGCTCGTGTTCGTCCAGGGCGCCGGCGACGCGCTCTACCTCCCCGCCTCGCACGCGCTCGTCTCCGACATCCTGCCGGCCGAGGAGCTGATGGCCGCCAACGGCTTCGAGTTCAGCCTGCGGCCGCTCGTCGGCCGGATCGTCGGCCCGCTCGTCGGCGCCGGCATCGTCGCCGCCGTCGGCGCCGGCGCCGGGTTCCTCGTCGACGCGGCGACGTTCGCGATCTCGTTCGCGTGCGTGGCCGCGATCCGCGTGCGCGAGACGGTCCACGGCGGCGAGCAGCGGCCGTCGCCGCTCGACGACATCCGCCGCGGCATCGACTACGTCCGCGGCCAGACGTGGCTGTGGGCGACGCTGCTGATCGCGCTGCTGGCGCTGCTGGCGTTCTTCGGACCGCAGGAGGTCCTCGTCCCCTACGTCGTCAAGAACGAGATGGAGGGCGGCGCGACCGGCTTCGGCGTCGTGCTCGCGGCGCAGGGGATCGGCTGGGCGCTCGGCGCGGCGTGGATGGGCCGCCGGCCGCTGCCGGCGCGGCCGATGCGCTGGATCTTCATGTGGTGGGGCGTGAGCACGCTGCCGATGGCGCTCTACGCGGTCGCCGGCCACACCTGGCAGCTCGCCGCCTTCGCGTTCCTGGCCGGCGTCCCGAGCCAGCTCGCGATGGTCGTCTGGGGCACGCTGATGCAGACCCGCGTGCCGGCGCACCTGCGCGCCCGGGTCAGCTCGCTGGACTACATGACGTCGATGGCGTTCGCGCCGCTGTCGATCGCGCTGACGCCGACGGTCGCGGCGGCGATCGGCACCGACGCGACGTTCGTCGGCAGCGGACTGCTGGCCGCCGCGGTGACGTTCGCGGTCTACCTAGCGCTGCCGGCGCTGCACGAGCGACGCGAGGTCGTCGCCGAAGCCGGGGTATGAGACGGCGGCCGCCTCCATGCCGAGCACCTCGACGCCCTCGCGGCTGGCCAGGCCGGCGACCGCGCCGAGCATCGCCAGGCGGTGATCGCCCAGCGACGCGATCGCGCCGCCGCGCAGGCCGCCCGTCCCGCGCACCGCGAAGCCGTCCTCGGTCGCCTCGATGTCGGCGCCGAGCCCGCGCAGCCCGTCGACGACGCCCGCGATCCGGTCGGTCTCCTTGACCCGCAGCTCCTGCGCGCCGCGCACGACGGTCTCGCCCTCGGCGAAGCAGCCCAGCAGCGCGACGAGCGGCAGCTCGTCGATCGCCAGCGGCACCTCCTCGGGCTCGACGGTCGTCGCGCGCAGCGGCCCGTGGGCGACCTCGAGGTCGGAGATCGGCTCGCCGGCGGGCTGCACGCCGGGCGCGGGGACGTCCTCGAGCTCGCCGAGCACGACGGCGCCCATGCGCTCCAGGATCCGGAGGAAGCCGGTCCGCGTCCAGTTGACGCCGACGTCGCGCACGACCACGCGCGAGCCGGGGACGAGCACGGCGGCGGTCACCACGAACGCGGCGCTCGACGGGTCGCCGGGGACGACGACGTCGCCGATCTCCAGCGCTGCCGCCTCGGGGACGGTCACGCGCGCGTCGCCGCGGCGCACGGCGACGCCGCCGGCGGCGAGCATCCGCTCGGTGTGGTCGCGCGACGGCGCGGGCTCGACGACGGTCGTCTCGCCCTGCGCGCACAGCCCGGCGATCAGCGCCGCCGACTTGACCTGGGCGCTGGCCATCGGCATCGCGTACTCGATCCCGTGCAGCCGCGCGCCCGTCACCGTGAACGGCGGCAGGCGCCCGTCGGTGGCCTCGATCAGCGCGCCCATCGCCCGCAGCGGCTCGGCGATGCGGTCGACCGGGCGCCGGCGGATCGACGCGTCGCCGTCGAGCGTGAACGAGCGCCCCTCCTGGGCGGCGAGCCAGCCGGCGATCAGGCGCATCAGCGTGCCCGAGTTGCCGACGTCGATCGGGACGTCGTCCCCGCCCACCCGCCGCGCGCCGCGCAGCCCGACGCCGGCGACGACGACGTCCGGGCCCTCGGCCTGCACCCGCGCGCCGACGCTGCGCACGGCGTTCAGCGTCGACGTCGTGTCGTCGGCGACGAGGTAGTTGGCGATCCGCACGGGCTCGGCGCCCATCGCCGCGAACAGCGCGGCGCGGTGCGAGATCGACTTGTCGGCGGGCGCCGTGACGGCGCCGCGCAGGCCGGCGGCGGGCTCGAAGCGGGCGTTCACGCGGCCGACAGCCCCAGGCCGGCGAGCAGCTCGACGGCGCGCGGCGCGCGATCGGCCGCGACCCAGATCGACAGCGCCCCGGTCGCCATGTCGGGCGACGGCGCCAGCGACATGTCGCCGATGTTGATGCCCTCGCGCGCGAGCGTCAGGGCGACGTCGGCGAGTACCCCGGGCCGGTTGGGGACGGCCATGCGCAGCTCCGCGTGCTCGCCGCCCGCGCCGGCGCGCGCGGCGGCCGCCTGCCCCTGCCAGCCCCGCAGCCCCTCCCCCGCCTCCAGCGCGCCGCGGACATCGGCCAGCCGCGCGATCGCGCCGTCGATCGCGTCCACGAGCGCGTCGGCGTTGGCGGCGTAGATCTGCGCCCACAGCTCGGGGTTGGCGCCGGCGACGCGCGTCGCGTCGCGAAAGCTCGGCCCGACCCAGCCGTCGGCCGGCGCGTCGCCGAGCGCGTCGCGGGCGCCGAGCGCGAGCACGTTGGCCAGCACGTGCGGCAGGTGCGAGACGGCGGCCATCGCGCGGTCGTGCGTGGCCGCGTCGATGATCGCCGGCCGCGCGCCGAGCGCGGAGATCAGGCGGTGCAGCTCCTGGAGGCGCAGGCCGGCGCTCGCGCGCGACGGCGTCAGGTACCAGGTCGCGCCCTCGAACAGGTCGGCGCGCGCGTGGCTCGCCCCCGACGCCACGCCGCCGGCGAGCGGATGGCCGCCGACGAAGCGCTCGTCGGCGATCGCCTCGACGACCGGCCGCTTGACCGAGCCGACGTCGGTCACGGCGCACGCCGGCGGCGCCGCGTCGAGCACCGACCGGACGGTGTCGGCGAGCGCCGCCACGGGCACGGCGACGAACGCCGCGTCGGCGCCGTCGAGGGCCTGCTCGAGCGGCGCCGCGGCGTCGATCGCCCCGGCGGCCAGCGCCGCGCCGGGATCCGGGTCGACGCCGACCACGGCGGCGCCGAGGCGGGCCTTGGCGGCGAGCCCCACGGAGGCGCCGACCAGCCCGACCCCGACGACCGCGACGCGCACAGCGGCGCCGCTACGCGGCCGCGGCGACGCTGATCGTCTTGCCGGCGACCGCGGCCGCCTGCTCGACCTTCGCCGCGTAGGCGGCGAACTCGTCCGCGCGCAGCTGCTGGGGCCCGTCGCAGATCGCCTCGTCGGGCTCCGGGTGGACCTCGACGATGATGCCGTCGGCGCCCGCCGCGGCGGCGGCCAGCGACAGCGGCTCGACCAGCGAGCGCCGGCCCGGCGCGTGGCTGGGGTCGACGACGACCGGCAGGTGCGTGAGCTCCTTGAGCACCGGGACCGCGGTGATGTCGAGCGTGAAGCGGTAGGCGGTCTCGAACGTGCGGATGCCGCGCTCGCAGAGGATCACGCGCGGGTTGCCCTCCTTGAGGACGTACTCGGCGGCCATCACGAGCTCCTCGACGGTGCTCGACAGGCCGCGCTTGAGCAGCACCGGCGTGTCGGTGCGGCCGACCTCGGCCAGCAGCGGGTAGTTCTGCATGTTGCGCGCGCCGATCTGGACGACGTCGGCGACGGCGACGACGGCCTCGACGTCGCGCGCGTCCATCAGCTCGGTCACGATCGGCAGGCCGGTGCGCTCCTTGGCCTCGGCCAGCAGGTGCAGGCCCTCGCCGCCGAGGCCCTGGAAGGCGTAGGGCGAGGTGCGCGGCTTGTAGGCGCCGCCGCGCAGCATCGACGCCCCGCCGGCCTTGACGGCGTCGGCGGCGGCCATCAGCTGGTCGCGCGACTCGACCGTGCACGGGCCGGCAATCAGCGCGAAGTGCTCGCCGCCGATCCGGCGCCCGCCGATCTCGAAGACCGACGGCGCGCCGCGTCGCAGCGCGTGCGAGGCGAGCTTGTAGGGCTTGAGGATCGGGACGACCTTGTCGACGCCGGCGTAGGCGTCGAGCTCGAGCCGCGCGACGTGCTCGCGGTCGCCGACGGCGCCGATCACGGTCACCTCCTCGCCGCGGCTCGGATGGGCCGCGGCTCCGACCGACTCGATCCGCTTGATGACGGCCTGGATCTCCTCCTCGGTGGCCGTCGGCTTCATCACGATCATCATCTGCTGGTTCCTCTCACGACGTCGGGCGACAAGGCTAGGGCTGCTGCGATCCGGCGCTCGGGAAGCCGCGTGCGTGCGGCGGGCAGGGTCTTGTGGCCCGAGCGCCTAGCGAAATCGCCAGGCGTAGGCGTACAGGCGATAGCCGGCGAGGAAGGGGGTGCTGCTGTGGCGCGGCTGGCCCATACGCGACCGCCATTGTGACACGCCGGTCAAGGCGCTCGCAAGCGCGTCAGCCGACCCGCAACAAGTCGCCCAGCGCGTCGACGAAGCGCTCGTTGTGCTCGGTCGTCCCGTAGGTGACGCGCAGCGAGCCCTCGCGGCCCAGCGCAGCCCCTGCCCGGACGATCACGCCGCGCTCGGCCAGCCCCGCGACGACGGCCGCCTCGTCGACGCCGTCGGGGAGGTCCAGCCAGGCGAAGTTCGCCTGCGAGGCGTAGAAGCGCAGGCCGAGCCGGCCCAGGCCGGCCTCCATCTCCAGGCGCGCGGCGATCGTCCTCTCGACGCGCTCGGCGACCGCGTCCTGGTGACGCAGCGCCTCGATCGCGGCGGCGTTGGCCGCGGCGTTGACGACGAACGGCTGGCGGACCTGGTGCAGCGCCTTGACGAACGCCTCGTCGCCGCACAGCGCGAAGCCGACGCGCAGCGCGGCGAGCCCGTAGACCTTCGAGAACGTCCGCAGCAGGATCAGGTTGGGATGGCGGTCGAGCAGGTCGATCGACGCGTCGGGGTCGTCGAGCAGGTTGAACTCGCAGTAGGCCTCGTCGAGCAGCACCGCCACGTGCGCCGGCACGCGCTCGACGAACGCGGCGATCTCCGCCAGCGGCAGCGCCGTGCTCGTCGGGTTGTTGGGGTTGCAGACGATCACCAGCCGCGTGGCGACCGTGACCTGCTCGAGCATCGCGTCGAGGTCGTGGCGCTGCTCGTCGTCGAGCGGGACCTCGATCGCGGTCGCGCCCGAGGCGGCGGGCAGCTGCGGGTAGACGGAGAACGACGGCCACGCGTAGACGATCTCGGCGCCCGGCTCAAGCAGCGCCTCGCCGGCGGCGAGCAGCAGGTCGACCGAGCCGTTGCCGATCGCGATCCGGTTGGGCGCGACGCCGTAGCGCTCGCCCAGCGCCGTGCGCAGCTCCCAGTAGCTGGGGTCGGGGTAGCGGTTGGCGCGCTGCACGGCGCGCAGCGCCGCCTCGATCACCTGCGGCAGCGGCCCCCACGGCGACTCGTTGGAGGCCAGCAGCGCGACGTCGTCGGGCAGCGAGTAGCCGCCCGCCACCGGGTAGTCGGGCAGCCGCGCGACGCGGGCGGCGAACTCGGGCGCCGGGGACACGGCGCCGAAGGCTACTGCGCGCCCTCGAGATCGAGCCGCAGCGCCCGCGCCTCGCCCAGGTAGACGTGCTGGGCGCGATGCTCGTCGGGCGCGTGGTAGTGCATCAGCAGGCGGATCACGCGCGGCATCGAGCCCGGGACGGGCACCTCGCGCGCGCACATCAGCGGGACGTCGTTGAAGCCGAGGTGGCGCGCGGCGACCGCCGGGAACTCGGCGTCGAGGTCCTCGGTCAGCGTGAAGATGCAGCTGACGACGTCGTCGGTGCGCAGCTCGTTGCGGGCCATGACCTCGCGCAGCAGCGCCTCGGTCGCGCCGAGGATCGCGTCGGCCGTGTTGACGTCGACGCTGGTCGCGCCGCGCAGGGCGAAGAGCCTCATGGGGCGGGCATCATGCCATCTGGCGTCCTCGCGGCCCGCTTGGCGGCGTCGCGCAGCGCCTGCACCTCGCGCGCATGCAGCCTCCGCGAGTCCCCCGGCTTCAGGGCGCCGAGGGAGAGCGGGCCGAAGGCCGTGCGGGTGAGCTGGACGACCGGGTGGCCGACGGCCTCGCACATGCGCCGCACCTGGCGCTTGCGGCCCTCGTGGATCGTGATCTCCAGCACGCCCGGCCGCGGCTGGGAGACCCTCGCCGGCGCGGTGCGGCCGTCGTCGAGCTCGACGCCGGCGCGCAGCGCGTGCAGCGCCCGCGCGGGCACGCCGCGCCCGCCCTCGGCGAGCACCTTCGCGCGGTACGTGCGCGGCACCTCGTGACGCGGGTGCATGAGCAGGTTGGCCAGCTCGCCGTCGTCGGTGAGCAGGATCAGCCCGGTGGTGTCGGCGTCGAGGCGGCCGACCGGATACAGCCGGCGGTCGCTGTCGACGAGGCTGACGACCGTCGGGCGGCCGT
>DASZVK010000393.1:0-2609 GCA_035547175.1 Solirubrobacteraceae bacterium | reverse complement strand
CGGCGTAGTCGGCCGGCGAGGGCAGCTCGTGGACCGCGACGTCGGCGCCCGCTCCCGGCGTGGAGAGCAGCACCCCGCCGGTGGCGCGAAACCCCCCGCCGAGGTCGAGCCGGCCGATCGTGACGCCGAGGGCGCGGCGCGCCTCGTTGGCGAAGTCGCAGACCTCGCGCGTGGCCTCGCGGTGGTGCATGACCTCGCGCTCCGGACCGTAGTCCCCCATGTACCCGGAGAAGCCGACGTGGTGGGAGAGGCCGACGAGCTCGAGGTGCTCCGCGGCCGCGACCGCCTCGACCGTGCACATCGCCTCGCCGCTCGGGACGCTGGTACCGAACTTGCCCTCTCCGACGCGCAGCGTGGTCTCGAAGCTCGGGTCCTGCTCGAGCAGCCGCCGGTAGCCGAGCTGGATCCGCACGCAGCACGGAACGGTCACGCCCAGCTCCGCGGCGACCAGCTCGAGGCGCAGCGCCTCGTCGAGCGAGTCGACGTTGACCTGGCGGACGCCGAGCCCGGCCGCGCGACGCAGGGCCTGGGCGCTCTTGCCGTTGCCGTTGAGGATCACGTCCTCCGGCGGCACGCCGGCGAGGAGGGCGAGCTCGAACTCGTGCTCGGCGCTGCAGTCGACCTTCGCGCCGCGGTCGGCCAGGACGCGAATGACCGCGAGCGTGTTGTGCGCCTTGATCGAGAAGGCGAGCTCGCAGCGCTCGTAGCGGCCGCGGAAGGCGCCGTAGAGCGCGTCGAAGTTGCGCTCGAGCGTGGCCTTGGACACCACCCATGCGGGCGTCCCGTGCTCGCGCGCGAGCGCGGACAGGCCGCAGCCCTCGAGCCACAGGCCGCCGTCCGGGCCGACGGCCAGCGCCTCGGGCCATGTGGCGTCGGCCGTGCTCACCACCAGCGCGCTGGGCAGGAGGCGGTCATGATCTCCGGCTCGCCGTCGGTGACGAGCACGGTCTCCTCGTAGCGCATCGTGCCGACGCCGGGTCGGCTGACGTGCTGCTCGACGGCGATCGTCATGCCGGGCTCGAGCACGACGTCGGAGGTCGGGGTCAGCCAGGGCAGCTCCCAGCCGAGGCCGATGCCGTGGCCGATCGACTCGAGCACGTCGGTGGACAGGCTCACCTCGT
The DNA here is from genome assembly GCA_035547175.1 of Solirubrobacteraceae bacterium. Lineage (GTDB taxonomy): Bacteria > Actinomycetota > Thermoleophilia > Solirubrobacterales > Solirubrobacteraceae > BP-464. Next base: position 1,488 of record DASZVK010000393.1, on the reverse strand, counting down.
CGCCCGCCTCCTCCTCGTGGTCGAGTCCGTGCTCGCGGAGGTATGCGCGCCCTGCGCGATAGACGTCGGAGGCCAGGTTGCCGGCGCGCGCGGCGTCGCAGGCGGCATGGATGCAGCCGATGCCGCCCTCGAGGATCTCGTCCTGCTCGGGCGTCGGCTCGCCACCGACCACGATCGAGCGGACGAAATCATAGAAGTAGCCGTCGACGACGCCGTAGATGTCGGGATGGACGATGTCGCCCTTCTCGTAGGGCCGCTGCCAGTTCCAGCTCGGCAGCCGCGGCCACCACAGGTGCCCGTCCTCGGGGCCGGACGCCATCGCGAAGTCGTACGGCTGGGCGCCCAGCCGGCACGCCAGCGCGTAGCCGGCCGCCACCACGTCGCCGTCGGTGCGCCCTTCGGCGACCTCGGCGAACATCGCGCTCATGAGCTCGCCGCTGATCCGCGACGACTGGCGCATCATGTCGATCTCGGCCGGGCTCTTGACCATGCGCCGGCGCATCGCGAGCTCGTCGGCACGCTCGAGCGTCGTGCTCGGGAGGCCGGCCGACACGGCGCGCAGCGCGGCGACGGTCATGCGCTCCTCGTCGAGCAGGCCGATGCGCTTGCCGAGCAGGCCCGCGTCGCGGGCCGCCTCGACCACGCCGGCGTAGACGTCGCGGCGGACGATCACACGATCGCACTCGACGAAGTCCGTGCGCCAGTCGGGCTGGTCGACGACGAGCACCGCCTCGCCGTCGACGGGCAGGACGACGGCGGCGTGGCCGAAGCCGGTCCACAGCGGCACGCCGTCCGGCAGCACGCAGCACGGCTGGTAGTGGTTGGTCAGGTAGAAGACGTTCGCGAAGCGATCGAGCGTCGAGCCACCCATCGACCACGCGATCACCCCGTCGAAGCCGGCCTCCTCGGCATCCGCGCGCAGCATCGCGCGCCGCTGGGCGTACTCCCCGCGCGGAATCGAGCAGCGCTCGCCCTGATCCCTTATCGTCCCGTTAGATGAAACCGAGTTCCGGATCCGGGGACCGTATCAACGGGGCTTCGACAGCGTCAAGCGGTCGGGGCGAGACTCGGCTCGCCGGCCTCGTGGGGCCGCTCGACCAGGCTCGTGAGCGTCTCCAGGCGCCGCGCGATGCTGCACAGCCGATCGCCGATCTCGCTCGCCCGCTCATGGCTGAAGCGGTCCGTCGGGAGGATCACGCTGATCGCCGCGACCGGTATCCCGTGCGGATCGCAGATCGCCACGGCGACGCCGCTGACGCCGGGCCAGAAGCGGCTGCTCTCCTCCACGCAGTACCCCACCTCCTCGGCCTTGGCGACCTCGCCGAGGACCCAGTCGCGCGTCTCGGCCGGCAGGTTGCGCCAGCGGTCGTCGTTCAGGCGCTGCTCGCGCTCCTCGACGGGCAGGCGCGACAGGACCGAACGACCGGAGGCGCCCGCCCAGATCGGCGTGATCCCGCCAAGACGGGCGTTCATGCCGACCGCGTCGGG
>DASZVK010000392.1:0-8818 GCA_035547175.1 Solirubrobacteraceae bacterium | reverse complement strand
GACGACGGCGGCGAGACCGCCTTCGCCCCCGCCCTCGCCGGCCGGCTCGTCGCCGACGCGCTCGCGACGCTCGCCGCCGCCAGCGGCGAGGCCGACGCCGACACGGCGGCCGGCCGCGAGATCGTGCGCTCGACCACCGCGCAGGTGGTCCAGCGGCTGTCCGACCTCGGCCAGGCGGCGATCACGAGCGCCGACCTGTCGGCGCTGGTCGAGGCGGCGCTGATCGACGCCGGCCACTACGAGGTCGCCAAGGCGCTCGTCGTCGCCCGCGCCGGGGCGGGCGGGCGGGAGCCCGCCGCCGGCGCCGGCGGCGCGCAGGCGTCGCTGCGGCTGATCCGCCGCAGCGGCGAGGTCGTGCCGTGGCGCACGGCGAAGATCGAGGCGGCGATCCGCAAGGCGTTCCTGTCGCTGGAGGCCGACCCGGCGCCGGCGCGGGCGCTCGCGGCGCGCGTCGCCGAGCGCGCCCAGGGCCTCGGCTCGGCCTACGTGGCGATCGAGACCGTGCAGGACGTCGTCCAGGAGGAGCTGGTCCTGGCGGGCCACATGCGCGTCGCCGAGCGCTACATCGTCTACCGCGCCGAGCGCGCGCTGCTGCGCGCGCAGGCGGCGAGCGAGCGCGGCGCCGACGAGCGGCCGCCGGCGATCCCGGTGCTCGAGGCCGACGGCGCCGAGACGCCGTGGGACGGCGAGGACCTGCGCGCGCGGATCGCGTTCGCGTCGATCGGGCTCGACCTGGCGATGGACGCCGGCGAGATCGAGCGCGAGCTGCGCCGCGCGATCCGCCCCGGCGTCGCCCGCGCGGACCTCGAGCGGCTCGTGGTGCTCAACGCCAAGGCGCTCGTCGAGCGCGACAGCGACTTCTCGACGTTCGCCGGGCGCGTGCTGCTGACCTTCGTCTACGAGGAGACGCTCGGCTGGGACGTGCTGCGCGACGGCATGGCCGGCCTGCGCGACGCGCACCGCCGCGCGCTGGCGCCGATGCTCGAGCGCGGCGTCGCGATCGGGCGCATCGACCCGCGGCTGCTCGACTACGACGTCGCCGCGCTGGCCGCCGCGCTGGACCCGACGTCGGACCTCGACTTCGACTTCCTCGGCATCCAGACGCTCTACGACCGCTACCTGATCGTCGACAAGACCGGTCGCGCGCCGCGCCGCCTGGAGGCGCCGCAGCTCTTCTGGATGCGCGTGGCGATGGGCGTCTGCCTCGGCGAGCACGACGACCGCGAGGCGCGCGTGCTCGACCTCTACGGCGTCTACAAGGAGCGGCGCTTCTGCTCCTCGACGCCGACGCTGTTCAACTCGGGCACGCAGCACCCGCAGCTGTCGTCGTGCTTCGTCTACCACATCGAGGACACGCTCAGCTCGATCGTCGGTCGCGGCATCGCCGAGAACGCGATGTGCTCGAAGTGGGCCGGCGGCCTCGGCGGCTCGTGGACGGCGGTGCGCGGCACCGGCGCGCACATCGAGTCGACCAACGGCGAGAGCCAGGGCGTGGTGCCGTTCCTGAAGATGCACAACGACCAGCTCGTCGCCGTCAACCAGGGCGGCAAGCGCGCCGGCGCCGGCTGCGCCTACCTCGAGGTCTGGCACAACGACATCCGCGAGTTCCTCGAGCTGCGGCGCAACACGGGCGACGAGCGCCGGCGCACGCACGACATGAGCACCGCCTGCTGGGTGCCCGACCTGTTCATGCAGCGGATGGAGGCGCGCGAGCAGTGGACGCTGCTGCGCAGCTCCGACGTCCCCGACCTGCACGACCTCTACGGCGCCGCGTTCGCGGCCCGCTACGAGGAGTACGAGCGCATGGTCGACGCCGGCGAGCTGTGGGGCGAGCGGATGCCGGCGATCGAGCTGTGGAAGCAGATGCTGCGCATGCTCTTCGAGACCGGGCACCCGTGGATCACCTTCAAGGACCCGTGCAACGTGCGCAGCCCGCAGGACCACGTCGGCGTCGTGCACTCGTCGAACCTGTGCACGGAGATCACGCTGAACACGAACGCCGAGGAGACCGCGGTCTGCAACCTCGGCTCGGTCGTGATCGACCAGCACCTCACGCCCGAGGGCGAGATCGACCACGCCAAGCTGCGCGAGACGATCCGCATCGCGGTGCGGGCGCTGGACTGCGTGATCGACGTGACCTTCTACCCGACCGAGCCGACGCGCACGTCCAACCAGCGCCACCGGCCGACGGGGCTGGGCGTGATGGGCCTGCAGTACGCGCTGTACCGCAAGCGCCTGGCGTTCGGCTCGGCGGAGGCGGCGCAGTTCAGCGACGAGATGATGGAGGCGATCGCCTACTACGCCTACGAGGCCTCCAGCGACCTGGCCGTCGAGCGCGGGCGCTACTCGTCCTACGCCGGCTCGAAGTGGGATCGCGGCCTGCTGCCGCAGGACACGGTCGACCTGCTCGAGTCCCAGCGCGGCGAGCCGGTCGAGGTGCCGCGCGAGGGCCGGCTGGACTGGGCGCCGCTGCGCGAGAAGATCGCGCGCCAGGGCATGCGCAACTCGAACGTGCTGGCGGTCGCGCCGACGGCGACGATCGCCAACATCATGGGCACCTCGCCCTGCATCGAGCCGCTCTACAAGAACCTGTTCGCCAAGTCGAACCTGTCCGGCGACTCGGTCGTGCTCAACCCGTTCCTCGTGCGCGAGCTCAAGGCGCTCGGGCTGTGGAGCGAGGCGATGGCCGAGGAGATCAAGCGCCGCGACGGCGACGTCAGCGAGATCGCGGCGATCCCCGAGGAGGTCCGCGACCGCTACCGCACGGCCTTCCAGGTCGAGCACGGCCGGCTGATCGAGGCGGCGGCGCGGCGGCAGAAGTGGATCGACCAGGCGCAGTCGCTGAACCTGTTCCTGGCCGCGCCCGACCTCAAGGCGCTCAGCCACATGTACCGGGCGGCGTGGCGCGCGGGCCTGAAGACCACGTACTACCTGCGCACGCTCGGCGCCTCGGCGATCGAGAAGGCGACGGTGACGACCGCGGCGGCCGTCCCCGAGCCGGCCGCGGCGAGCGCCGCGCCCCCGTCGCCCGAGGCGCTCGCCTGCTCGATCGAGGCGATGCGCAACGGCGAGGAGTGCGAGGCCTGCCAGTGAGCGGGTCGCCGGGCGACGCCGGCGGGCCGACGGGCGGCGAGGCGAGCGTGCGGATGGTGCAGGTCGTCTATCCGCAGCACCTCAACCACCACGGCACGCTGTTCGGCGGCGAGGCGCTGCGGATGATGGACACCGCGGCGTTCGTCGCCGCCACCCGCCGCGCCCGGCGCGCGATGGTCACCGTCGCGGTCGAGAACGTCACCTACGAGGCGCCCGTCCACCACGGCGAGATCGTCGAGATCGACGCGACGGTGACCGGGGTCGGGCGGACCTCGGTCACGGTGGAGGTCGAGATGCACGCCGAGCAGCCGCTGTCCGGCGACCGTCGCCGCTGCGGCAACGGGCGCTTCGTGTTCGTCGCCCTCGGCGCGGAGGGCGATCCCACGCCCGTCGTCTAGGCTCCGGGCCATCGGCGTGCAGGGATCAGGAGGAGGATCGGGGCGATGAGCGAGTCGTCAGTGAAGGTGGCCGCGGTGCATGCCGCGTCCGTGTACCTCGACCTCGACGCGAGCGTCGAGAAGGCGTGCCGGATCATCGAGGAGGCCGGCGCCGAGGGCGCGCGGCTGGTCGTCTTCCCCGAGACGTTCCTGCCCGGCTACCCGTTCTGGATCTGGTCGCACACGCCGGCGCAGGGCGCGCCGCTGTTCGCCGAGCTGTTCGGGCAGTCGGTCGAGCTGCCGAGCGAGGCGACGCGCCGCATCGGCCAGGCCGCGCGCGCCGCGCGCGCCTGGGTCTGCATGGGCCTCAACGAGCGCGACGGCGGCACGCTCTACAACACGCTGGCCTGGTTCGACGACGACGGCCGGCTCGTGGCGCGCCACCGCAAGCTCCAGCCGACCAACGCCGAGCGCACGATCTGGGGCCGCGGCGACGGCCGCGACGTGTTCGTGCTCGACACGCCGATCGGCCGCCTCGGCGGGCTGATCTGCTTCGAGCACAGCATGGACCTCAACCGCTACTCGCTGATCGCGCTGGGCCAGCAGGTCCACGTCGCCGCCTGGCCGGCGATCTCCGCCGTCGTCGCCGACCCGAACTCGAGCAACTTCGACAACATGACCGAGACGGCGATCAAGTACCACGCGATGGCCGCCCAGGCGTTCGTGGTCTGCTCGCAGGGCCGCGTCGACGCGGGCGCGATCGAGAAGATCGGCCTCACCGGGCAGACCGACAAGATCCGCGAGGGCGGCGGCCTGTCGGCGATCGTCGCCCCCAACGCGACCTACGTCGCCGGCCCGCATCGCGACGACGAGGCCGTCCTCTACGGCGAGATCGACCTCGGCATGATCCCCTACGCCAAGTTCTTCGCCGACTCGGCCGGCCACTACGCGCGCCCCGACGTCTTCTCGTTCGGCATCGACGGCCGCGCCCAGACGCCGATCACCGGCGCCGCCGGCGGCGTCGCCGACCACTGGCACGTGATCGGCACGCCCGACGACCCCGAGGTCCTCGACGGCGAGCTCGAGCCGCGCCTGCTCGCGCCGCCGTCGGCGGGGTAGCCGAGGAGCGCCGCACGGGTGGCTGGCTCCGACCGCCAAGGAGCGCAGCTCCGCCTTCCAGGCCCCTGAGGCGCCGTGGCGGCCCAGAACCTCGCCCTCAAGGCGGTCGTCTCGCCGCTCCTGGTCGGAGGCGCGAGCCTCGCGGGTCGGCGCTTCGGCCATCACGTCGGCGGATGGCTCGTCGGCCTGCCGCTGACGTCCGGCCCCGTCGCGTTCTTCCTCGCGACCGACCACGGCACGTCGTTCGCCGCCGGCGCGGCGATCGGGATGCTGGCCGGAACGGCCTCGCAGGTCGCCTTCGCGCTCGCCTACCGCGCGGCCGCTCGGCGCGGCCCGGGACGCGCGGCGCTCGTCGGCTGCGCCGCCTTCGCCGCGGCCACCGCCGCCCTGTCGCTCCTGCGCTGGCCGGCGCTCGAGACGTTCGCCCTGGTGCTCGCCAGCCTCCTCGTCGGCTACGTGGTGACTGCGCGCCGCAGACCGGCCGGTTCGCCGCAGTCGACACCCGGCTCGCCGCCGCGCTGGGACGTCCCGGCGCGGATGCTCGCCGCCACGGCGGTCGTCGTGCTCATCACCGCGGCCGCTCCGGCGCTCGGACCGCGCCTCGCCGGCCTGCTCTCCCCGTTCCCGGCCTTCGGCGCGGTCCTGGCCCTCTTCACCCACCACAGCCACGGCCACGTCGGCGCCGGCCAGGTCCTCGACGGCCTTTTGCTCGGCCTGCTCGCCCCGGCGGTGTTCTTCCTCGCGCTGGCCCTCCTGCTCCCGGTCCTCGCGCTGCCCGCGTTCGCGATCGCGACGCCCGCCGCCATCGCCGCGCAGGGAGCGACCATGCTCGCCATCCCGCGCGAGGTCCCGCGTGCGAGCTCGTGAGCGCCGACGCGCAGGGATCGACGCTCGTGGGCCATGCCCACGAACGCGAAAGGCCCGCAGCAGCGGGCCGATCGGGCATCGGGGAGAAGTCGGGGAGACAGGATTTGAACCTGCGACCGCCCGGCCCCCAGCCGGGTGCGCTACCAGACTGCGCCACTCCCCGTGACGTCGCCGAGTATAGATCCGGCCGCCGGGCCGGGAGAGCGGGCGACGGGAATCGAACCCGCCCTAGAAGCTTGGAAGGCTTCTGTGCCACCACAACACTTCGCCCGCCGGGTGGCAGCGAAGCTTAGTCAGCGGCCCCTCCTGCCGGGGAGCCGAGGCGAGCGGGGGAGCTGGGATTCGAACCCAGATTCACGGTTTTGGAGACCGCGCGTGTAGCCATTGACTCACTCCCCCAGGCGAGAGCCGACGCCCATCATAGAGGCGGCGCCACCCGATCCTCACGACCGCCGACACCGCTTCGAGAGCTTTGCCGGACGACGGTATGCCGACTACCATGTGAGGCATGGCACCTGGCTCGCAGCGGCGAACGGAGCTGCTCCGCGGAGTGCTCGACCTCTGCCTGCTGGCGGTCATGGACGAGGGACCGGCGTACGGCTACGAGATGACGCGGCGGCTGCGCGACCGCGGCCTGGCGATCGTCGGGGAGGGCTCCATCTACCCGCTGCTGGGACGCCTGGAGCGCGACGGCCTGGTCGAGACCTACCGGGCTGCGAGCAAGGGAGGGCCGCCGCGGAAGTACTACAGCCCCTCCAGCGCGGGACGGATCGCGCTCGTGCTGGGGGTGTCCGAATGGCGGGCCGCCCGCGAAGAGATCGACGCGGTGCTCGCTCCCGTCACGACCGAGGTGACCCCGTGAACGAGTTCGTCGAGCAGTGCCTGCGGGAGTGGAGGCGCCTGGGCGTCCCCGGTCGGCTCGCCGAGGAGATGGCGGCGGACCTCGCCTCCGACCTCGAGGAGGCGCAGGCCGAAGGCGTCTCCGCCGAGCAGTACCTCGGACGCAGCGCCTCGGACCCGCGTTCGTTCGCCGCCTCGTGGGCGGCCGAGCGCGGGATCGTCCCCCGGCCCGGTCGAGAGGCCGCCGGCCGGAGGCCACCCGCCCTGGCGGCGCTCACCGCCCTGGCGGCGATCGTGCTGGTCGTGGCCACGCTGCTGCTCGCGACCGGCGAGCCCAAGGTCGCGCTCACGACCAGCGCGACGCCACCCCGCCTCTCGACGCCGCCGGCGGCGGCACGCCTGTCGCTGCCACCCGGTCACCGAGTCCAGGCGAGCGCGGCCGCCCCGGTCGAGTGGATCCTCCTGCTCGTCGCGATCGCCGCGCTGGGCCTCTGCGCGTGGCTGTGGCTGCGCTGGGGCCGTTCGCGACTGCCCGCCGCCCCCGCCTAGCGGTCGTCCCCGCCGTGACGAGCGCCCGCGAGCGCGCCACCAGCCGATGCGGGCGGAGGGACTCGAACCCCCACGGCTTGCGCCACCGGCACCTAAAGCCGGCGTGTCTACCAGTTCCACCACGCCCGCCAGCCGCGCTCGACCGTACCATCAACGTCTGTCAGGCCCGGGTGGCGGAACGGTAGACGCGGGGCCCTCAAAAGGCCCTGTCCGCAAGGGCGTGTGGGTTCGAGTCCCACCCCGGGTACCTCCCTCCCCGACCTCGGGCGGATGTCCGCGCCGGCGCGGCGGGGCTCAAGGTTCCCGCCGATCTGCCGACGACATGGTCAGCCAACGAACGCTGGGGGCGTCGCATGCCCGTCCGGATCATCATCGTCGACGACCATCGCCTCGTCCTGGACGCGCTGGAGCGCATCCTCGAGGCCGACGACGACACCGAGGTCGTCGGCACCGCGCGCGACGGCGAGGAGGTCCTCGAGCTGGTCGGTCGGACGCGGCCGGACATGGTCCTCATGGACGTCCACATGCCGGGCATGGACGGTCTCAGCTGCCTGGACCTCCTGCGCGAGCACCATCCGACGGTGGAGGTGGTGCTCATCTCCGCCGGAGCGGACGAAGCCGAGATCGGCGACGCGCTGCGACGCGGCGCGAGCGGCTACCTGGTCAAGAGCATCAACCCCAACGACGTGCCCGCCGCGCTGCGCCAGATCCACGAGCGCACGGCGTTCAGCGCCGCGGCCGGGCCGGCGGCCGCCACGCCGGCGCCGTCGCCGGGCCTCGCGCTGGCCCAGGAGGCGGGGCTCACGCCGCGCGAGCTGGAGATGCTGACCGCCGTCGCCCGTGGGCTCTCCAACCGCCAGATCGCCAAGGAGCTGTGGGTGACCGAGCAGACGGTCAAGTTCCACCTCGGCAACGTGTACCGCAAGCTCGACGTCACCACGCGCGCCGAGGCGCTGGTCGTGGCGATGCGGGCCGGCCTGGAGATCGGCGAGGACGCCTCCGTCAGGGCGGCGTGAGCGGGTCCTCCGCCGCCGGGACGCGGTAGCTCGGCAGCGTGACCCGGATCGTCGTTCCCGCGCCCGGGCGCGAGACGACGTCGCACGTCCCGCCCAGCAGGCGGACGCGCTCGATCATGCCGAGCAGCCCGATGCGCTCCCGGCCGGCGGCGTCGTCGAACGCCCGGCCCGGGTCGAACCCGATGCCGTCGTCGGCGATCACCGCGGTCAGCCGGTCGTCCTGGACCCGGACGACGACCTGGACGCGGGTCGCCCGGCTGTGCTTGCGCGCGTTGGAGAGCGCCTCCTGGACGACCCGGAAGACGGCGATCCGCTGGGAGTCGGTGATGTGGTCCGCGTCGCCGCGGACCTCCACCGAGGCGGCGATCGGCGCGCGGGCGCGGAACACCCGCACGATCGCCTCGATCGCGTCCGCGAACGGCCGCCGCAGCATGCCCGGCCCCTCGACCGACGTGGCGACCTCGCGCAGGTCGACGTCGAGGGCGTCGACGAGGGTGGCCAGCTCCTGCAGCGCGGCGCGCACCGCCTCGGCGTGATCGGTCCCCACGACGATCGGCCGCAGGTCGTCCTCCAGGCGGCGCAGCTCGCCGGCGATCAGCGCGACGTCCTGGAGGGCGCCGTCGTGGAGGTCGAGGGCGAGCCGGCGCAGGCGGCGCTCGGGCTGGGCGACCATCGCCTCGAGCCCGGCCTCGTTGCGCTCCACCGCGAGCGCGAGCTGGACGGGCGCGCCCAGGACCGCCGCCGCGCGCTCCACGAGCGCCGCCGCCGTCCGAGCGTCGTGGCCGTGCCAGCAGAGGACCGCGGCGCGCTCGCCGTGGACGCGGACCGGCGCGGCGACCGTGCGACGGGCGAGCACGAGGGCGTCCTGCGCCCACGCCCGGCGGGCCGGACGCGCGGTGCCGCCCAGCAGCGGCTGCTCGCCCAGGCGCAGCGCGACGCGCAGCGCCCCGCCCTCCC
>DASZVK010000391.1:0-4448 GCA_035547175.1 Solirubrobacteraceae bacterium | reverse complement strand
GGAGCTGGGGCCGGGCGTGGGGTTCCGCTACGTCCGCTCGCTCGGCGCCTTCTGGATCGCCCGCGGCCCGCGCGCCCTCGTGCTCATGCGCGACGGCCGCCGGCTCGTGCGCCGCTCGGCGCTGCCGGGGTCCGGCGTGCTGCTCTGGAACCGCTACGCCGGCAGCGCCGCGGGCACGCCGATCGCCTATCGGCTCGAGACCCGCCGCCCGTTCGCCGAGGCGCTCGCGATCGCGCGCTCCGTCGGCGGCGCTCAGTAGCCGATCGTCGTGTGCGAGATCGTCTCGCAGTTGCGGATCGTGTAGCCCGGCTGCGCCTTGCGCGACACGTAGAGCACGTCGTCGCCGGGACCGCAGTCGATGATCCCGCGGCCGAAGTGGGCGCGGACGACGTCGTCGCCCGAGCCGGCGCGGATCAGGTTGTAGCCGTGGCTCGCGTAGATCACGTCGTTGCCGGAGTTGCCGTACAGCCGGTCGTGCTGGGTCGTCGGCTGCCCGCTGGGCTTGTAGTCGCCCCAGATCACGTCGCCGGTCGGCCCGGCGTGGATCGTGTCCGAGCCGTGGCCGCCGAGCAGCTCGTTGTGGACGTGGCGGCGGCCGACGACCCTGCCGTGACCCGACGGGCCCTTGACGAGGAACGCGCGGCAGCCGCCCGCCTGCGCGTGCACCTCGTCGCACGAGTACCGCGGGTCCTGGCCGCCGAACGGGTCCTTGCCCGGCCGCGCGTCGAGCGGGCGGTCGGAGTCCCGCTTGTTCATCAGCAGCATCCCGGTGAGCTTCGGCCAGCCGGCATGCGAGGTGCTGGCCGGAGCGGCGACGGGCGCCGCGAGCGTGGCCGCCGACAGCGCGGCGGCGAGCGCGCCTAGAGCACGGGCAGGTAGCGGTCGAGCTCCCACTGGGTCACCTGGACGCGGTAGTCCTCCCACTCCTGACGCTTGATCTCGACGAAGCGGTTGAACATGTGCTCGCCCAGCGTGCGCAGCGCCAGCTCCGACTCGGCGGTCAGCTCGATCGCCTCGCCGAGCGTCTCGGGAAGCTGCTCGATGCCCAGGCGCCGGCGCTCGTCGGGCGCCAGGTGGTAGAGGTTCTTCTCCATCGGCTCGGGCAGCTCGTAGCCCTTCTCGATCCCCTCCAGGCCGGCCTGCAGCAGCGCCGCGAACGTCAGGTACGGGTTGCAGGCGGGGTCCGGGCAGCGCAGCTCCATGCGCGTCGAGGACTCCTTGCCCGGGTGGTAGAGCGGCACGCGCACCAGCGCGCTGCGGTTGCGCCGCGACCAGGCGACGTAGACCGGCGCCTCGTAGCCGGGGACGAGCCGCTTGTAGCTGTTGACCCACTGGGCGAAGATCGAGCTGACCTCGCGGGCGTGCTTGAGCTGGCCGGCGATGAACGCCTTGCCGACGTCGGAGAGGTAGTACGGGTCGTCGGCGTCGAACATCGCGTTGCGCCCGTCGCGGAACAGCGACATGTGCGTATGCATGCCGGAGCCGTTCTCGCCGATCAGCGGCTTGGGCATGAACGTCGCATGCCAGCCGTACTTCATCGCCAGCTCCTTGACCGTGATCCGGTAGGTCATGCAGTCGTCGGCCATCTTCATGGCGTCCGCGTAGCGCATGTCGACCTCGTGCTGGGAGGGCCCGACCTCGTGGTGGGAGTACTCGACGTGGATACCCAGCGCCTCGAGCGCGAGGACCGTCTCTCGACGCACGTCCGAGCCGGCGTCGAGCGTCGTCAGGTCGAAGTAGCCGCCGCGGTCGAGCACCTCGGTCCCGCCGCTGTCGCGGAACAGGAAGTACTCGAGCTCCGGGCCGACGTTGAACGTGTCGAAGCCCATCGCCGCCATCCGCTCGAGCGCGCGGCGCAGGACGTGGCGCGGGTCGCCCTCATAGGGCGTGCGCTCGGGCGTGAGGACGTCGCAGAACATCCGCGCGACGCCCTGCTCCTCCGGGCGCCACGGGAGCACCGCGAACGTCGCCGGGTCGGGCATCGCGACCATGTCCGACTCCTCGATCGCGTTGAAGCCGGTGATCGACGAGCCGTCGAAGCCCATCCCGCTCTCGAACGCGTGGTCGAGCTCGGCCGAGTTGATCGAGAACGACTTGAGCTGGCCGAGGATGTCGGTGAACCAGAAGCGGATGAAGCGGATCTGGCGCTCCTCGACGATCGCCTTGACGTCGGCGGGGGTCAGCGGCTGGTCGGGCATAGGCGCGCAGCTTGCCGGAAAACCGGGCCGGGCGTCATTGGCCCCGGCGTCGTCCGCCGCCGCCGACGCTTCTCCAGCCGGACAAGGCCGCGTCGCGGGCCCACGGCCATCCTCTGGCCATCGCCGCGATGCACGACGCCGAGCCCGCCCGCCTCCACGAGCTGCACGCGCAGATGGTCGACGCCGTCCTCGGCGGCGACGGGATGCGCGAGGTCGCCCAGATCGCCTCGGCGCGCATCGGCGCGCCCGTCGCCGTCGTCATCCCGCCGCTCGGCCACGAGCTGGTCGAGCCCGCGGGCCACGCGCCCGGCGCGCTGCCCGTGCTGCGCGCGTGGGTCGACGACATGCTCGCCGGCGCCTCGCCGCCGCGGCCGGCGATCGTGACCGGCGACGTCGCCGTCGCCAGCGGCGCCGAGCCGCTGGGGGCGATCGCGCTGCTCGACGGCGGCGGCGCGCCGGCCGGGCGCGACGCGCGCGGCATCCTGCACCTGGCCGCGATGGCGGCGGTCACCGAGCTGGCGCTGGTCGAGTCGCGCCAGCAGCTCGAGGACGAGCTGCGCGGCTCGTTCCTCGAGGAGCTGCGCGCCGGCGGGGAGCTCGACGCCGCCGAGGTCGTCCGCCGCGCCCGGCGGATGCGCTGCGACGTCTCGCGCGGGGCGACGGTGCTCGCCGCCGACCCGCCCCCCGAGCGCGCCCATCGGCTGATGGCGGCGATCAGGTCCGACTGCCCGGACGCCTTCGTCCAGCGCCTCGGCGGGCGCGTGTACGCCGTGATTCCCGCGTCCGACGGCGACGACGCCCGCGACCGCGTCGTCGCCGTGGCCGCGGCGCTGGCCCGCCGCCTGCGCCGACACGCCCCGGTCGGCCTGTCGTCCTTCTACGCCAACCCCGGCGAGCTGGGCCGCGCGATCGAGGAGGCGGAGATGATCGCCGACGTCGTCGGCCGCGCCGACCTGCCGCCCGAGCGCGTCGCCGACGGCACCTACCGCCTGCTGCTGTCGCTGCTGGCCTCTGACCGCGCCCACCTCGAGGAGTTCCACGAGGCGACGATCGCGCCGATCGCCCGTTACGACGAGCAGTACCGGACCGAGCTGGTGGGCACGCTGGCCGCCTACCTCGACCACGACTGCAACATGAACGCGACCGCGGCGGCGCTCTACGCGCACCGCCACACGATCGCCTACCGCCTCGAGCGCATCCGCGAGCTGACGGGGCTCGACGCCGCGCGCCACGACGACCGCGAGCGGCTCAGCCTGGGCGTCAAGATCCACCGGCTCACCGGGCAGTCGCGCTGACGGCGACTCGGCGGCGCCGGCGACGCCGGGCTATGCGGCCAGGCGGCGCGACTCCTCGAACGAGCCGTCGACCGGGATGTCGCCGGCGACGTTGACCATCGCCGTGAACTGCTCGAGCGCGGCGAAGGCGATCGCCTCGAGGATCTGCTCGTCGGTCCAGCCGGCCTCGCGCGCCTCCTCGACGAGGTGCGTCGGCGTCGGCTCGGCCGACACGAGCGGCTCGAGCAGCGCCAGCAGCGCCGCGTGCGCGGCGTCGCCGCTGTCGAACTCCTGGGCGCGCGCGACCTCGTCGACGCCGAGGCCCGCCTGGCGGGCGGTGCGGCTGTGCAGCTCGATGCCGGGAACGGAGCCGTAGCGGGCCGCGACGGCGAGCGAGATGCGCTCGAGCGCGGACACCGGCAGCGTCCCGCGGCGCAGCTCGGAGCGCAGGCGCGCGTAGCCGCGCAGCGCAGCCGGCGACCCGGCGAGCACGCCGAGGAAGTTCGGCAGCTGGCCGCCGGCGGACATCGCGCCGCGCAGCACGGGCACCGAGCCGTCCGGCGCGGTGAGGTCGTCGTGGATGTGGAAGCGGCTCGACTTGGTCTTCATCGCATCGCGCGTTCTAGAGGCGCCGCTTAAACAGACGCTGAGAGCCACGTGAACGATGCGGTGCGGCGCGTAAATGTTGCGTAAGAAGGCCCGTGCGGTCGGCGCGGACCGGACCGCCCCGCGTCGCGTCTAGTGCGTGGTGAGCAGCGCGGCCCGCACGAGCGCGAGGCCGAGCGCGAAGGCCCAGAAGGCCAGGCGGTCGGGGCGGCCGGCGAGTGCGGCGCCGAGCGAGCTCTCGCGGCGCAGGCGGGGCAGCGACCGGTCGTCGGGCGCGCCCAGCGGCGGGCGCGGCTGCATCGTCGTGACGAGCTGGCCGCGGATCTCGACGGTGCGCCGGGGCGCCGCGGCCCGAGCGCGGGCGGCGGCC
>DASZVK010000390.1:0-3105 GCA_035547175.1 Solirubrobacteraceae bacterium | reverse complement strand
ACGGCGAGCACCTGCTGCTGTCGGCCGGGCGGCTGGTCTGGGAGAAGGGCCACCAGGACGCGATCCGCGCGCTCGCCTGGCTGCGCCGGCAGGGCGCGCCCGTGCGGCTGCTGATCGTCGGCAGGGGGCCGGAGGAGGCGCGCCTGCGCGCGCACGCCGCCGACCTCGGCGTCGGCGACCGCGTCGAGCTGCGCGGCTTCGTCGCCTACGACCGGCTGGTGGAGCTGTACGCCGGCGCCTCGGCGCTCGTGCTCGGCTCGCTGAGCCGGTGGCATTGGGAGGAGCAGTTCGGGATGGTGCTCGTCGAGGCGATGGCGGCGCACCTGCCGGTCGTCGCCGCCTCCTCGGGCGCGATCCCCGAGGTCGTCGGCGCCTCGGGCGAGCTGTTCGCGCCGGGCGACTGGCGCGGCCTGGCCGACGTGCTCGCCGCCGGCGTCCTGTCGGGCCCGCCGGCCGCGCGGCGCGCGCCCGAGCCCGAGCGATTGGAGCGCTTCTCCAACGCGGCCGCGGCGCGGCGCCTGCGCGACGTCTACGACCGCCTGGCGACGACGTAGACGTTGCGGCGCACGAGCCGCGTGCGGGCCAGCGCGTTGAGCGCGCGCGGCCGCCGCTTGGCGCGCGTGCGCGCGCTGATCAGGCCGATCCCGGGCATCACCGACTCCCAGCCGTCGCGCACGACCTCGAAGCCGTTGTCGGCGAACAGCCGCCGGTAGGCGCTGCGGCTGAACGGGCGCCGGTGCGTGTAGTCGTCCCACACCCAGCGCTGGGCGTCGGGCGAGGAGGCGAACAGCAGCCCGCCGGGGCGCAGCACGCGACGGCACTCGCGCACCAGCGCGACGGGGTCGGCGACGTGCTCGAGGACGTCCTTGCAGACGACCGCGTCGAAGCTCGCGTCGGGCAGCTCGAGCGGCGCGTCGAGGTCGGCGAGCGCGACGTCGCGGCCCTTCGCCGTCGCCGCGGCGACCGCCTCGGGCGAGCCGTCGAGCCCCCGGTAGTCGGCGAAGTGCTCGGCCAGCCAGCCCGTCCCGCAGCCGACGTCGAGCAGCCGCGCGTCGGCGGCGAACCAGCGCGTCACGTCGCGGTGGTAGCCGGGCTGCTCGTGCCAGTCGAAGTAGCCCACGTCAGGCGGCCCGCTGGAAGAGGACGTCGTGGGGCCCGAGGCGGTCGACCTCGGCGTAGCGGTCGCCGAGCACGGCGTCGATCGCGGCGCGCCCGGCGCCGGGGTCGAGGACCTCGATCAGGGCGAAGTCGGGCCCGTGGCGGTCGAGGTCGAGGCCGCGCAGGACGTGGGGCTCGTAGCCCTCGACGTCGAGCACGAGCAGGTCGAAGCGCGCCGGCGGGTCGTCGTCGAGCACCGAGCTGAGCGTGCGCGCGGGGACGTCGACGGCGTAGGGGGCCTCGCCCTGCGAGGCGGCGCCCGCCTCGACGTGCTCGTAGGGCAGCGCGCCGTCGACGATCGACTGCAGGTTCGAGTAGTGCATGCGCACCGTGCCGCCGTCGAGCTCGGGGCCGACGAGCGCGCACTGCACGACGCGCGAGCGCGGCCGGTGCCCGGCGCACGCGCGCGCCAGGTCCGGTATGCCCTCGACGAGCAATCCGGTCCAGCCGCGCAACCGCTCGAGGAAGTACGTGTTGGAGAGGTTGATCCCGTCGTTGGCGCCGGCCTCGACGAAGAAGCCGCCATGGAAGCCCACCCACCGCTCCAGCTTGCGATCGATGTCCAGCGCCCCCGTGCGGGAGTAGCGCTCCGAGCCCGCCAGCTCGAAGGCCCGGCGGCGCACGTGGCCGAGCCGGCGGATGATCGTCTGCGACGCGGGCATGGCGCGAGGGCCCGCTTAGGCTACCCCGCATGACCCGGGTCCTCTTCCTCACGCCCGAGACGGAGGACTACCTGGCCGACAGCCTGCTGCACGGGCTGCGGACGCTGCTGGGGCCCGACTGCGTCGACTGGCCCAAGCGCGAGCCGCTCTACGACACGTTCCCCTCCGACCGGCGCGGCGAGCTCTACGGGCGCGGCTTCACGCTCTACGGCGGGCTGCTCGAGGACATCGAGGTCGACCGCGTCGCGCCGCTGCGGCGGGCGGCCGAGGGCGAGTTCGACCTCGTCGTGCTCGGCTCGGTCTGGCAGGACTGGGGGCTGTGGGCGCAGCTCGACGGGACGCTGCCGCTCGTCGTGCTCGACGGCGGCGACTACCCGTGGCCGTTCCCGTGGTCGCGCTCGCTGCTGCGGCGGCTGCGGCTGTGGTGGGGGCTGCCGCGGCGCCGCCGGGCGGCGGCGTTCTTCAAGCGCGAGCTCGTGCACGGCCACGGCATGCGGCCGATCGCGTTCTCGATCCCGCGCGAGCGGATCGCTCGCCGGCCGCTGCGCAAGACACGGCTCGTGCCGTCGCACGTCGTCGACCCCGAGGTCGCCGAGCGCGTCGGCGCGGCGACCTCCTACGCGTTCGACAGCGAGGACGCCTACTACGACGACCTGCGCGCGTCGCGCTTCGGCGTGACGACCAAGCGCGAGGGCTGGGACGCGATGCGCCACTACGAGCTGGCCGCCAGCGGCGCGATCCCGTGCTTCCGCGACCTCGAGCGCAAGCCCGAGAGCTGCGCCCCGCACGGCCTGCGCCCCGGCGTCAACTGCCTGTCGTACGGCAGCGCCGACGAGCTGCTGGCCCGGATCGAGAGCCTCGGACCCTCCGAGGAGGAGCGCCTGCGCGACGGCGCGCTGACGTGGGCGCACGCGAACAGCACCGTCGTCCGGGCCGGGCAGTTCCTCGACGCCGTCGCCGGCGGCCGGTGAGGGTCGCGCTCAACGCGGTCTTCCTCGACCCCGGGGTCTCGGGCGGCCCCGAGACGTACCTGCGCGGCCTGGCGGGCGCGCTGCCCGACGTGGCTCCGGGGCTGGAGCTGGAGATCCTGACCACGCGCCGCGGGGCGTCGGCGCTGCGCGCCGACGGCTTCGACGGCGTCGTCGCGCTGCGCGTCGACGAGGGCCAGCGGCTGCGGCGCCTGTACGCCGAGGAGGTGCTGGTCGCGCGCGCGGCGCGCGCGCGCGGCGCCGACCTGCTGCACAGCCTCGCCTCGATCGGGCCGGCGCGGACCGGCCGCCTGCCG
>DASZVK010000389.1:0-4175 GCA_035547175.1 Solirubrobacteraceae bacterium | reverse complement strand
GGGGATGCCGATCTACGACGACGAGGTCTTCGGCCCGCTGCTGAGCGTCGTGCGCGTCGAGACCTTCGACGAGGCGATCGCGCTCGTCAACGACAGCCCGTACGGCAACGGTGCCTCGATCTTCACGCGCAGCGGCGGCGCCGCGCGGCGCTTCGAGCTCGAGGCGGAGGCGGGGATGATCGGCGTCAACGTGCCGATCCCGGTGCCGGTCGGGCCCTACAGCTTCGGCGGCTGGGACGACTCGCTGTTCGGCGACACCCACCTCTACGGGCCCGAGGGCTTCCACTTCTACACGCGCGGCAAGGTCGTCACGACGCGCTGGCCGGACGCGACCGCGCCGACCGGCGTGGACCTGCGCTTCCCCGGCGCCTGACGCTCGCGCCCATCCGTGGAAACCCGCAACCGTCGGCGGCGCGGCACGGTCGAAGCCGCTCGCCGGCGCGCATAGGTTGTCCTCCATGTCCGATCCCGACAGCCTTCGCATCGTCATCGCCGACGACCACGCCGTGGTGCGCACGGGGCTGCGCCGCGTCCTCGAGGACCAGGGCTGGGAGGTGGTCGCCGAGGCCGCCGACGCCGAGGGCGCGCTGCGCGTGACCCGCGGCCACAAGCCCGACGTGCTCGTGCTCGACCTCAGCATGCCCGGCGCGACCACCAGCCTCGACGTGATCCCGCGCGTCATCGAGGAGCTGCCCGGCACGCGCGTCGTCGTGCTGACGATGCAGGACGAGCCGGCCTTCATCCGCGGCGCGCTCGGCGCCGGGGCGACGGCGTACGTGCTCAAGGAGGCGGCCGACGCCGAGCTCGTTGACGCGATCCGCCTGGCCGCCCGCGGCGAGGGCTACCTCAACCCGCGTCTCGGCGCCCGCCTGGCGCGCGAGCCCAGCGGCCCCGAGGACCCGCCCGACAACCTCACCGGTCGCGAGACCGAGGTGCTGGAGCTGATCGCGCTCGGCCACACCAACGCCGAGATCGCCGAGAAGCTCTTCCTCTCGGTGCGCACGATCGAGACGCACCGCACGCACATCCAGCGCAAGACCAACCGCTCGACGCGCGCCGAGCTGGTCGACTACGCGCTGCGCAACCGCCTCGTGCGCATCCCGACGTAGGCCAGGGGACGCCCGCGCCTAGGGGACCGCCCGCGCGGCCGCCCCCTGGGCCGGCCGGTTGCGGCGCGGGATGCGCGTCGAGACCACGGTGCCGCCGTCCTCGGGCGAGCGGACCTCGAGCGTGCCGCCGACGAGCGCGACGCGCTCGCGCATGCCGCGCAGGCCGAAGCCGACCACGGGGACGCCCTCCTCGATCCCGTGCCCGTCGTCGGCGATCTCGATGCGGATGTGCGTCTCGCCCTCCTCGAGGGCGACGCGGACGCTCTCGGCGCCGGAGTGGCGCATGACGTTGGTCAGCGCCTCCTGGATGACGCGGTAGACGGTGCTCTCGATCTCCGGCTCCGGCCGCGTGTCGGCGAGCCCGCCCTCGTAGGCGAGCGCGATCTCGGCCTCGACGGCGAGGCCGCTGGTCGCGCGCGTGCGCTCGACGAGCGCCTCGACCGCGGCGGCGAGGCCGTACTCGTCCAGCGCCGCCGGGCGCAGCTCGGTGATCAGGTGCCGCAGGCCCGTGATGCTGACGTCGATCTGCTCGAGCGCCGTGTGCAGCGCCGGGTCGTCGACGCGCCCGGCGAACCCCGACAGCAGCATCTTCAGCCCGGCGAGGTCCTGGAGCGTCTCGTCGTGCAGCTCGCGCGCCCAGCGCGCCCGCTCGCGCTCGGAGGCCTCGATGCTGCGGCGCAGGCTCTGCTCGGCGACCTCCTGCGCGGTCGCCACGGCGATCGCCGCCGAGTCGGCGAAGCCGCCCAGCAGGCGCTCGTGGCGCGCCGTGAACTCGCCGCCGCCGACCGGGTCGAAGGCGCACAGCAGCCCGAGCGCATGGCCCCGGTAGGTCAGCGGCGTGACGAGCCCGGCGCGCGGGTGCAGCGCCTCGACCAGCGCCGGGTGCGGCCGCAGGCCGAGCTCGGTCAGCCGGGCGGTGCGGCGCGACGCCAGCACGGCGCCGCCGAGGTGGTCGCCGACCGGCACGCGCAGGCCGATCAGGCCGCGGTCGCCCTCGCCGGCGAGCGCGGTCACCGTCTGCTCGCCGCCCGGCTCGTCGGCCAGCATCAGCAGCACGGTCGTGGCGTCGACGAGCGCGCGCGAGCGCTTGCAGATCAGGTCGAGCACCCGCCCGAGGTCGGTCTCGCCGCCGATCGCGCGCGTGATGTCGATCGTCGCCTCGAGCCCCTGGATGGCGCGCTCGAGCTCGTCGCGGCGGTCGCGCTCGGAGGCGTAGACGCGCTCGTTGTCGACCGCGATCGCCGCCCAGTCGGCGAGGATCGCGACGGTCTCCTCGTCGGCCTCGGTGAACTCCGCCCCGCCCTCCTTCTCGCACAGGTAGAGGTTGCCGTAGACGCCGCCGCGGATGCGGATCGGCGTACCGAGGAAGGTCCGCATCGGCGGATGGCCGACCGGGAACCCGTACGAGCGCGGGTGGCGGCCGACGTCGGCCAGCCGCAGCGGGCGCGGCTCCTCGATCAGCACCCCGAGGACGCCGCGGCCGCGCGGCAGCGGGCCGATCTGCCGCGCCGTCTCCTCGTCGATGCCCACGTAGAGGAACTGCTCGAGCTCGCGGCCGTCGGGGTCGAGCACGCCGATCGCCGCATAGCGGGCGCCGGTCAGCTCGCGCGCGGCCTCCAGCACGCGGGGCAGGAGGTCGCCGACGCGCAGCTCGGAGACGAGCGAGCGCCCCACGTCCAGCAGTCGACGGAGTGCGCCTTCCCCCAAGGCTGTCGGCGCAGAAGCGCCCATGTGCTGGCGAGTGTACGGCGTTTCGGTCACGGGCCCGGCCGCGCGGTCCGAGCCGGCCGACGGGCGCCACCTCGTAGTTTGCCCGGACGGCCGCGCGAGCACGCACACGGATGCCACCGGACGGCCGGCGCGGGAAGCTGTGTGGGTGTCCGAGAAGGCCCGCGCGCCCGCCACCGACCACCGGTCCCCGCCGCGTGGGCGCTGACGCCGCCGGGCTGTCCTCGCGCGAGGCCGCGCGGCGCCTGGCGGCCTACGGGCGCAACGAGCTGGTCAGCCGCACCACGCGCAGCTGGCCGCGCGAGCTGGCCGAGCAGCTCGTCCACCCGCTCGCGCTCCTGCTGATCGCCGCGGGCGTGCTCGCGCTGGTCGCCGGGATCGTGGTGCTGGCGATCGCGATCGCGGCGGTCGTCGTGCTCAACGCGGTGCTCGCGTTCTGGCAGGAGCAGCAGGCCGAGCACGCCGTCGAGGCGCTGCGGGCCTATCTGCCCGAGCGGGCGCTGGTCGTGCGCGACGGGCGCCGCGTCGAGGTCGAGGCCGCCGAGCTGGTCCCCGGGGACCTCATGGTCCTGCTCGAGGGCGACCGCATCTCGGCCGACGCGCGGCTCGTGTCGGGCGCGCTCGAGGTCGACATGTCGGCGCTCAACGGCGAGTCGGTGCCGGTCGCGCGCAGCGCCGGCGCGCCGACGGCGCGAGCGGCGCCGCTGGAGGCCTCGGACCGCGTCTTCAGCGGCACGGCCGCGACCGCCGGCGAGGCGCAGGCGGTCGTCCTGCAGACCGGCATGCAGACCGAGATCGGCCGCGTCGCGTCGCTCACGCAGCGCGTCGAGACCGACCAGAGCCCGCTGATGCTCCAGGTGCGCCGGGTCGCCTGGATCATCGCCGTCGTCGCCGTCGGCGTCGGCCTCGCGTTCGTCCCGATCGGGACGCTCGCCGCGGGCCTGTCGATCAGGAACGCCGTCGTCTTCGCGATCGGCCTGCTCGTGGCGAACGTGCCCGAGGGGCTGCTGCCGACGATCACGCTCGCGCTCGCCGTGGGCGTGCGCGCGCTGGCGCGTCGCGGCGCGATCGTCAAGCGCCTGTCGGCGGTCGAGACGCTCGGCTCGACCGACGTCATCTGCACCGACAAGACCGGCACGCTGACCGAGAACCGGATGCGCGTGACCGACGTCTGGCCGCAGGACGAGCGCGCGCAGCGCGCGCTCGCCGTCGCCGTCGCGCGCTGCAACACCGCCGCGCTGGAGCCGCGCGCCGGCGACCCGACCGAGCTGGCGCTGCTCGAGCTGGCCGGGCGGCTGGGCGAGGGCGTCTCCGGCGACGAGCGCGCGGCCGGCCGCG
>DASZVK010000388.1:0-4062 GCA_035547175.1 Solirubrobacteraceae bacterium | reverse complement strand
ATCGACCAGGACGTCCACACCCGCACGGACGTCGTCAAGATCCGCTCGGGCTCGACCGTCAAGGACGTCTCGGAGTACCTCGGCGTCGGCGCGCCCGAGATCATCAAGAAGCTGATGTCGCTCGGCGAGATGGCGACGCTCACGCAGACGCTCGCCGACGAGGCGATCCAGGTGCTCGCCGAGGAGTTCGGCAAGCAGATCGAGATCGTCCGCGCCGCCGACGAGGTCGAGGAGGAGCCGGTCGCGCAGGACGCCCCCGAGGACCTCGTCGACCGCCCGCCGGTCGTCGTCATCATGGGCCACGTCGACCACGGCAAGACGTCGCTGCTCGACGCGATCCGCGAGACCGACGTCACCGCCGGGGAGGCCGGCGGCATCACCCAGCACATCGGCGCCTATCAGGTCCACCACGGCGACGGCGCGATCACGTTCCTCGACACGCCGGGCCACGAGGCGTTCACGGCGATGCGCGCCCGCGGCGCGCAGGTCACCGACATCGCGGTGATCGTGGTCGCCGCCGACGACGGCGTCAAGCCGCAGACCAGGGAGGCCGTCGACCACGCCAAGGCGGCCGGCGTGCCGATGCTCGTCGCGGTCAACAAGATCGACAAGGAGGGGGCCGACCCGACGCGCACGCGCACGGAGATGACGACCCTCGGCCTGCAGCCGTCCGACTGGGGCGGCGACATCGAGTTCGTCGACGTCTCGGCCAAGACCAAGGAGGGCCTGGAGACGCTGCTCGACACGATCCAGGTCGTCGCCGACCTGCAGGAGCTCAAGGCCAACCCCAGGACCGAGGCCTCGGGCGTCGTCATCGAGTCCAAGCTCGATCCCGGCCGCGGCGCCGTCGTCACGCTGCTGATCCAGCGCGGCACGCTGTCGGTCGGCGACGCGATCGTCGCCGGCGCCCACTGGGGCAAGGTCCGCGCGATGTCCGACTACGCCGGCGCCAAGGTCAAGAAGGCGCGCCCGGGCGAGCCGGTCGAGGTGCTCGGCTTCGACAGCGTCCCCGAGGCGGGCGAGTCGTTCCGCGTCGTCGCCAACGACCGCAGCGCCCGCCAGCTCGCCGGCGAGCGCGCCAACCGCCTCAAGACCGAGGCGCTCGCGCGCCGCTCGGGCCGCAAGGTCTCCTTCGAGGACGTCTTCAAGCGCGCCCGCGAGCAGGACATCAAGGAGCTCGCGCTCGTGCTCAAGGCCGACGTCTCGGGCTCGCTGGAGGCGTTCGAGGACGAGATCGCCAAGCTGCCCCAGGAGGAGGTGCAGGTCAACGTCATCCACACCGGCGTCGGCGGCATCTCCGAGTCCGATGTGATGCTCGCCTCGGCCTCCGACGCCGTCGTCCTCGGCTTCAACGTCCGGCCCGTCGGCGACGCGGCCGCAGTCGCCGAGCGCGAGGGCGTCGAGATCCGCACCTACGCGATCATCTACCGCGCGATCGAGGACCTGCGCGCCGCGATGGAGGGCCTGCTCGAGCCCGAGGAGGTCGAGGAGACGATCGGCACGGTCGAGGTCCGCCAGACCTTCCGCGCCTCGCGCCTGGGCACGATCGCCGGCTCCTACGTCACCGACGGCGTCGTGCGCCGCGGTGCGAAGGTGCGCGTCGTGCGCGACGGCACGGTCGTCTACGACACGACGATCGCCAGCCTGCGGCGCTTCAACGACGACGCCCGCGAGGTCGCGGCCGGCTTCGAGTGCGGCATCGTGCTCGAGAACTTCCAGGACGTCAAGGAGGGCGACGTGCTGGAGGTCTACGAGACCAAGCAGGTCGAGCGCGAGCTCACCGTCTAGCTCGCCGGTCGCCTCGATGAGCGACGCGTTCGTCGCCGTGCTCCGCATCGACCTGCACTTCCCCGACGCCGGGAGCCTGAAGGCCAAGCGCCGCGACCTGCAGTCGGTCAAGGCGCAGCTCCAGGGGCGCATGGGCGTCGCGGTCGCCGAGGTGGCCCACCACGATGCGTGGCAGCGCTCGACGCTCGCGGCGGCCGTCGTCGCGGGCAGCGCCGGACGCGCCGCCGACCACGCCGACCGCGTCGAGGAGTGGCTGCTGTCGCGCTTCCCGGAGACGGTCAGCGTGCAGCGCGCGCTCGCCTCGTGGACCGACCTGGCGGGGTTAGGATGAGCGACCGCATGCGCCGCGTGGACGAGGCCATGCGCGAGGTCCTGAGCGACGCCGTCGCACACGACCTCAAGGACCCACGCATAGGCTTCGTGACAGTGACCGCCGTCGAGACCAGCCCCGACCTGCGCCACGCCCGCGTGTTCGTCAGCGTGCTCGGCGACGAGGCCGAGCGCCGCGCCAGCCTGGCGGGGCTGAGCAGCGCGCACGGGATCCTGCAGCGGCGGGTCGCCGACGAGCTGCGGCTCAAGAACACGCCGCAGCTCGACTTCATCGAGGACGACACCGCCCGGCGCGCCGCGCGCGTGGACTGGCTGCTCGAGCATCCCGAGGACGCGCAGGCGTGACGCCGGCGCTCGGCATCGACCTCGCGCGCGGGCAGGTGCTCGACGCCCTGCGCGGCTCCGGGCGCTTCCTGCTGGTCACCCACGAGCACCCCGACGGCGACGCGCTGGGCTCGCTGATCGGCCTGCACGGCGTGCTGACGGCGCTGGGCAAGGACGCGGCGATGTTCCTCGCCGCCGACGAGCTGCCGCTGCCGAGCGAGTACCGCTTCCTCGCGCTCGGCCCGACGGTCTCCGAGCCGCCCGCGGACCTCGCCGAGCGCGTGATCGTGTTCCTCGACTGCGGCAACGTCGACCGCACGCCGTCCGGCGAGGCCAGGCGCGACGGCGCGCTGGTCCTCAACATCGACCACCATCACGACAACACGCTGTTCGGCGACGTCGACCTCGTCGTCCCCGAGGCGTCGTGCACGGCCGAGATCGTCTGGGAGCTGATGGGCGAGCTGGGGGTCGCGCCGACGCCCGAGGTCGCCGAGGCGCTCTACGTCGGCCTCGTCACCGACACCGGCAAGTTCATGTACGAGAACACGACCCCGCGTGCGCACGCGATGGCGGCCGACCTGATCGCCGCCGGGGTCGACGTGCACGCCGTCTACCGCCACCTCTACGAGGGCATCCCGGCCGCCAAGCTGAGGCTGCTCGGCCGGGCGCTGGAGCGCATGGACCGCTACGACGACGGCGGCCTGACGATCGTCGTCATCGACGGCAGCGACTTCGACGCGGCGGGCGCGACGGAGGAGCACACCGAGGGCATCGTCGACCACCTGCGCGCCGTCGAGGGGACGAGGGTCGCGGCGCTGGCGCGCGAGCGCTGCGAGCCGGGCGGCGAGGGCCGCATGAAGGTCTCGCTGCGCTCGGCCGACGGGCTCGTCGACGTCTCGGCGATCGCGCGCGCCGCCGGCGGCGGCGGCCACCGCCAGGCGGCGGGCTTCACGACCGAGATGTCGGCCGACGAGCTCGTCGCCTTCCTGCGCGAGCAGATCGACGCCCAGAGCTAGCGCTTCAGTCGATGGACGGGTTCCTGCTCGTCGACAAGCCGGCCGGGGCGACGTCGCACGACATGGTCGCGCGCGTGCGCGCCGCGCTGCGCGAGGCCGGGGTGCGCGGCCCGGCCAAGGGCGGCAGGGTGCGCGTCGGCCACGCCGGCACGCTCGACCCGTTCGCGACCGGCCTGCTCGTCGTGCTGCTCGGCCGCGCGACCCGCGCCCAGCGCCACGTGATGGCGCTGCGCAAGGCCTACGAGGTCGTCGCCCGCTTCGGGGCGGTCTCGACCACCGGCGACCGCGACGGCGAGATCACGCAGACGGGGCGGCTGCCGCAGGGCGACCTCGCGCTGCCGACCGGCGAGGTCCGCCAGGTGCCGCCGGCCCACTCCGCCGTCAAGGTGGGCGGCCGGCGCGCGTACGCGCTGGCGCGCGCGGGGGAGGAGGTGCGGCTGCCGCCGCGCACGGTCCGCGTATGGCGCTTCGACGAGCTCTGGAGATCGGACCCCGCCCAACCCCCGCGGCGCGCCTACGCGATCGAGTGCTCGTCGGGCACCTACGTGCGCAGCCTCGTCGCCGAGCGCGGCGACGCCTACAGCGAGGAGCTGCGGCGCCCCCC
>DASZVK010000387.1:0-2923 GCA_035547175.1 Solirubrobacteraceae bacterium | reverse complement strand
GGCCCGAGCACGTCGGGGTGGACGGGCGCGCGCCCGTGACCCGGCCGGTCGACGACGTAGACCTCGAAGCCCTCCTCGACGAGCATCGACGCCCAGCCCGGCCGTCCGTCGGGCGTGCCGAGGTAGTCGGTGCCCTGCCCGCCGCCGCCGTGGACGAGCACGATCGGATGCGGATGGCGCGCCTGCTCGGGCCGCTCCCAATGGACGAACATCGGCCCGCGCGGCACGCCGCCGGGCGCGTCGTCGGCGCCGACCCAGAACGAGCCGCGCAGGCCGGTCGCGCTCACGTCACGAGCCCTGCTTGACGAGCCGCGCGTTGTCCAGCGGCAGGCCGAAGCGCAGCCGCGCCAGCTCGCGGTAGTAGCGCTCGCGCAGGCGCGAGTTGCCGTGCCCGGCGATCATCGAGACATCGCGCAGGATGTGGGTCATGCGGCTGCCGTCGACGGCGGCCGACGAGCCCGCGGCGCGGAAGATGTCGTTGGCCATCACGTCCCACAGGCCGAGCAGCGCCTCGCGGGCGATCATCGCGATGTGCTGGTCGTCCTCGTAGGTGAACGGCCGCCCCTGCTCGGCGAAGCGCCGGCAGTACTCCATGTGCAGCTCCGCGGCGCGGTGCGTGACCGCCTCGTACATGCCGACCTTCGCGATCGCAGCGCCGAACCACTGCTGGTCGTCGTCGTCGTGCATGCGCTCGACGATCGGCGGCGCGAACGTCTTGCGCGTGCGCAGGATGTGCTCGAGGTCGTCGAGCGCGCCCTGACAGGCGCCGACGAGCACGGCGGCGAGGCTGAAGGCGAAGACGCCGTTGGACTTCGACGCGTACATCGGGTTGCCGTGCAGCGCCAGGCCGGGCGTGCCGTCGGTGACGTCGATGTCCATCATCGTCGAGTCGATCAGGGCCCAGCCCTCGGGGACCAGGCCGCCGTCGAAGGCGATGCTGTTCGAGCCGCTGCCCTTGAGGCCGAACGTGTTGCCCCAGTCGTCGACGATCTCGAACTCCGAGCGCGCGGCGACGAACAGCATCTGGCGCGGCTCGCCGCCCTCCGGCACGCCCTCCATCGTCAGGCACTGGCCCATGTAGTGCGTCGAGTAGGGGATGCCCGAGCAGTAGGCGACCTTGCCCGTCAGGCTCCAGCCGCCGTCGCGCCGCGTCGCCATGCCGACCGGGGTCGCGACCGCGGCGGCGCGGAACTCGCCGTCGCCGAAGATCTCGTCCTGCGCCTGCTCGTCCCACCACGAGCCGAGGAACAGCGCGTGGTTGGCGGCGAGCGAGAAGCACCAGGCCGTCGAGGCGTCGCCGCGCGCGAGCTCCTGGACGACCTTGACGAACGTCAGCGGGTCGAACTCGTAGCCGCCGTAGCGCCTGGGGACGTAGAGCCGGTAGAGGCCCGCGTCGCGGAAGCGCCGCTCGATGTCCTCCGGGTGGTGGGTGAGGCGCTCGACCTCGTCGCGCCGGGAGATCAGCTCCTCGCGCATCGCGGCGGCGCGGGCGATCATCTCTCCGGGCGTGAGGCCGGGCTCGGGTGGCGCGATCGGGGAGCCCATGCGCCGATCAGAGCGTGCCGTGGGCGTCGCTGTCAAGGAACGACGCGCGCGGGGACAAGGCCTCGCGCTCAGGCGGTCAAGTCCCCTGCCTCACAGCACGCGCTCGGCGAGCACGAGCAGCGTGACGACCGTCACCATCGCGACGAGCACCCCCGCCCGCAGGACCGACCACGCCGTCGCACGCCGCCGCGTTCCCCACGCCCGGTCCCGGCGGTGGAGGGTGCTGGCGTAGATCGGGGTCTCCCGACGCGGCACGGTTGCTCTGCCGGCGATGAGAGCCGCCGCCGCGCGCGTCGTCAAGGCGCCGGGCTCGGAACACCCCGCAACGTGGGCGCGTTGCCGGCCGTCGCCGCGCACAGGACCAGCAGCGCGACGTCGTCGTCCTGGGGGCCGTCCTGGAAGCGCCGCAGCGCGTCGTCGACGGCCGCCGCGATCGCGGCGGCGTCCCCGCCGGCCGCCTCGCGCAGCACCGAGCGCAGGCGCTCGACGCCGAAGCGCCCCTGCGCGCCGGAGGTGTCGGTGACGCCGTCGGTGTAGAGCACGAGCGCGGCGCTCGGGTCGAGCCGCAGGTCGGTCGAGCGCCAGCTCGCCGAGTCGAACGCGCCGAGCAGCGGGCCGGGGCGGCAGACCTCGGTCAGCGAGCCGTCGGCGGCCACCAGCCACGGCAGCGGATGGCCGGCCGAGGCGACGAGCACGCGCGGGCGCCCTCCGTCGGAGACGCCGTCGACGCGCAGGCAGACCGCCGTGCAGAGCCTGCGCGTCGCGCCCGACTCGCGCAGCAGCGCCTCGTTGAGGCTCCGCAGCACCTCGGCGGGCTCGCTCTCGTAGTGGGCCGCGGTGCGGACCGTGTAGCGGGCCACGGCCGTGATCGCGGCGGCCTCGGCGCCCTTGCCGGTGACGTCGCCCATCACGACCATCCACGAGCCGTCGACGTCGAAGACGTCGTAGAAGTCGCCGCCGACCTGGTTGGCCTCGCCGGCGGCGCGGAAGCGCGCGGCGATCGACAGCCCGGGGATCTCCGGCAGCGAGGGCGGCAGCAGGCTGCGCTGGAGCGTCGTGGCGACGTGGGCCCGCTCGCGCGTGACGCGCGCGCTCTCGATCGCGATGCCGGCGCGGCGGCCGAGCTCCTCGATCAGCCCGACGTCGGTGGAGCGGAACGGCTGCGAGGGCTCCTCGCGCACGAGCGTCATCGCGCCGACGGCCAGCCGACCCGCGGTCAGCGGCACGACGAGCGCGCGGTGGTCGCCGGACAGCTCGGAGATGCCGCCGGCGGCCACGCGCAGCGCCGTCTCGGCGTCGCGCACCGCCGCGGGCGCCACGCCGGCGCGCGCGACGCGCGAGGCGATCGTCGTCTGCTCGGGCTCGCCGTGCTCGTCGG
>DASZVK010000386.1:0-3459 GCA_035547175.1 Solirubrobacteraceae bacterium | reverse complement strand
GGCGGCCGCGCCGCTGCTGCTGTCGCCCGGCGAGCGCTGGCGGATCCGCGACGCGCGCGCGCTCGGCGACCCGGACATGCGCTGGCAGTGCCCGCACGAGGCGGTGGGCATCCTGCTCGGCATGGTGCTGGCGCGCGCCCGGCGCACCGGCCACGTCGCGCTGCAGCTGCGCGCCGCCGAGCTGTGCCTGGCGCTGCCGGTCGGGCCCGACGACGAGGAGCGCCTGCAGCTCCAGCTCGCCAAGGCCCGCGCGCTGCTCAACTAGATGGCCGATGCCACGACCGTCGGGACGTCCGCTACCGTCGAGCGCGCTCGGCGGAAGGAGGACGACGTGGTGGAGCAGCGCGAGCTGGACGAGCGGATGGCGGACGTCGGGCGCGGCATCGAGCTCTGCTACGAGTCGCTCGGCGACCCGGCCGCCCCGACGGTCCTGCTGGTCATGGGCCTCGGCATGCAGCTCGTCGGCTGGCCCGACGGCTTCTGCGACGCGCTCGTCGCGCGCGGCTTTCGCGTCGTGCGCTTCGACAACCGCGACTGCGGCCGCTCGACGCACGTCGGCGGGCCGCCGCCGAGCCTCGCGCGGCTGGCGCTGCGGCGCGTCCGCTCGCCCTACCTGATCGCCGACATGGCCGCCGACGCCGCCGGCCTGCTCGACGCGATCGGCGTGCGGGCTGCCCACGTCGTCGGCGTCTCGATGGGCGGCATGATCGCCCAGGCGGTCGCCGCCCGGCACCCGGAGCGCGTGCTCTCGCTGACGTCGATCATGTCGACGACCGGCAGCCTGCGCGTCGGCCAGCCGGCGCTGCGGATCTACCCGGAGCTGCTGCGCCGCGCCCCGGGCGAGCGCGAGGCGTTCGCCGAGCACGTCGTGCGCTTCTTCGAGGCGATCGGCTCGCCGGCCTCGACCTACCCGCCCGACCGCGAGTGGATCCGCGCCCAGGCGCTGCGCTCGTGGGAGCGCGCGTCGGGTGACGGCCTGGGCCAGCCGCGCCAGCTCGGCGCGATCGTGGCCAGCGGCGACCGCACGCGCGAGCTGCGCACGATCGCCACGCCGACGACCGTCATCCACGGCACCCGCGACCGGCTGATCAAGCCGTCCGGCGGGCACGCGACGGCCGCCGCGATCGCCGGCTCGCGGCTGGTGATGATCGACGGCATGGGCCACGACGTGCCCGAGCCGCTGTGGCCGCGGTTCGCCGACGAGATCGAGCGCGTCGCGGCCCGCGCGCAGCCTCCCGGGCGCCCGTTCCCGGCCTATCCTTGAGCCATGCGCCTCTTCGCCGACCGGTCTCGCATGATCGCCCCCGAGCACGCCCTGCCGGGCCGTGCGGAGGCGATGCCGGTGCCCGAGCGCCACGAGGTGCTCGGCACCCCGCTGAAGCCGCCGTTCCCGGAGGGACTGCAGGAGATCGTCCTCGGGATGGGCTGCTTCTGGGGCGGCGAGGAGATCTTCTGGCAGGTGCCGGGCGTGTACACGACGGCGGTCGGCTACGCCGGCGGCCACACGCCCAACCCGAGCTACGAGGAGGTCTGCTCGGGCTCGACCGGCCACGCCGAGGTCGTGCTCGTCGTCTTCGACCCCGGCGAGGTGGGCCTGCACGAGCTGCTCGTGACCTTCTTCGAGATGCACGACCCGACCCAGGGCTATCGCCAGGGCAACGACGTCGGCACGCAGTACCGCTCGGCGATCTACTACTCCGACGAGAGCCAGCGCGCCGAGGCCGAGCGGGCCGCGGCGACGTACTCCGCGCACCTGCAGGCGCAGGGCTACGACGCGGTGACCACCGAGATCGCGCCGCTGCGCGACTTCTTCTACGCCGAGCCCTACCACCAGCAGTACCTGCACAAGGTCCCCAACGGATACCGCTGCCACGCCAGCACGGGCATCCCGTTCCCCGCCGCCGCATGACGCTCGGCCACCGGATCGGCAACGTCGTCGGCGTCTTCGTCCCGATCGCGGGGTTCGTCGCCGCGATCGTCCTGCTCTGGGACGAGCTCGTCGGCCCGCTCGAGCTGAGCCTGCTGTTCGTGCTCTACGTGCTCAGCGGGCTGGGCATCACGGTCGGCTTCCACCGCATGCTGACGCACCGCGCGTTCGAGACCTCGCGACCGATCAAGGCCGTGTTCGCGATCCTCGGCTCGATGGCCGTCCAGGGCCCCGTGATCTCGTGGGTCGCCGACCACCGCAAGCACCACGCGCACACCGACAAGGAGGGCGACCCGCACAGCCCGCACCTGTCGAAGATGCCGGGCGTGCTCGGCGCGATCGGCGGCCTCTGGTACGCGCACGTGGGCTGGCTGTTCGCCGCCGAGGGGCGCGCCGAGCGCGAGCGCTACGCCCGCGAGCTGGTCGAGGACCCGATGATGCGCTTCATCAACCGCGGCTTCGTCGTCTGGGTCGCGACCGGGCTGGCGATCCCGTTCGGCCTCGGCTGGCTGATCGGCGGCGACCTGCGCTCGGCGCTGCTGGGCCTGCTGTGGGGCGGGCTCGTGCGGATCTTCGTCCTGCACCACGCGACGTTCGCGATCAACTCGCTGTGCCACTTCCTCGGCCGCCGGCGCTTCGACGTCGACGACGAGTCGCGCAACCTCGTCTGGCTGGCGCCGCTGTCGTTCGGCGAGGCCTGGCACCACAACCACCACGCCTTCCCGCGCTCGGCGTTCCACGGCCTCAGGCGCCTCGAGGCGGTGCTCGACCCGGGCGGCTGGGTGATCCGCGCGATGGAGCGCATGGGCCTGGTCTGGAACGTCGTCCGCATCGCGCCCGAGCGCCAGCGGGCCAAGCTCGTCGCCCACTGATCCGGCGCTGTACCCTCGCGCCCATGAGCGATCGATACGGAGCCGATCGGGTCGGTCACGGGGAGGCGTCGCTGGGCGACGCGCAGTCGTCGAATCCTCCGGACGACCCCGACATGCTGTTCGACGACGCCGGCGACTTCGACGCCGACACGGACTTCGAGGAGGCCGAGGACCTCTTCGACGACTACGACGAGGACGAGGACGAGGACTGACGCCGGCGCCGGAGGCCGCGCGGCCTCAGAGCCCCGGCGGATGGCGCACGACGTACCCGGCCGACGAGCGCGGCTCGTCCTGCCAGCGCGTGCCGGCCTGGCTCAGGCCGGCCGTGTCGAAGCGGCGCCCGTCGATGACGACGTAGGCGTGGGCCGGGTTGGAGTAGATCGTCACGTGCCTGCCGGGGCCGGGCTCGCCGTAGCCCATCAGGTCCGACGAGTCGGCCGGCGTCGCCAGCGCGCCCATCGCGTGCAGCACGTAGGACACCGAGCCCGAGCAGTCGTAGCCGGTGGCGTCGAAGGACCCGTGGCCGCCGCCGTAGACGTACGGCGTGCGGGCGATCCGGTCGGCCGCCGCGATGCCGCGGTCGACCCGCACGACGTCCTCCGGGAGCGACCAGCTCGGCGCCAGCCCCGACGGCGGGGCGTCGCCGAGCGAGGCGCGCAG
>DASZVK010000385.1:0-15550 GCA_035547175.1 Solirubrobacteraceae bacterium | reverse complement strand
GAGCGGCCGCTGGCGACCCGACGCCCGCGCCCAGGCGCTGGCCGACGCCGTGCTCGCCGACGACCGCGTCCACTCGCCGTCGTCGATCACCACCCGGCGCCAGGTCGGCGGCACGTCGGTGATCTGGGGCGGGCGCTGCGTGCCCTTCGACCCGGTCGACTTCGACCGCCGCGAGAGCATCGGGGCCGCGTGGCCGATCGGCTACGAGGACGTCGTGCCCCACTTCCAGCGCGCCTGCGACTGGCTGGTCTGCGGCCGGGCCGTCTTCGACGCCGACGAGGTGCCCACCCTGCGCGGGCGGCCGCTCGTGCCCGGCTTCCCCGACGGCGCGGTGCGCAACTCGGCGCTCGAGCGCTGGTCGCTGCCGACCGACTTCGCGCGCGAGTACGGCCGGCGGCTGCGGGCGTCCGCGACCGTGCGCGTCGTCTCGCCGGTCACCTGCACGGAGATCGTCACCGAGCAGGACCGTCCCGCCGTGCGCCACCTGGCCGCGCGCGCGCTCGACGGGCGCCGGCTGACGGTGCGCGCCCGGCGCTACGTGCTGGCCTGCGGCGGCCTGGAGGCCACGCGCCTGCTGCTCGCCTCGCGCGCGCCGGCCGGGCACGCGGTCGGCGACCACTCCGGGCACCTGGGGCGCTGGTACATGGCCCACGTGGAGGGCGGCGTGGCCCGGGCGCGCTTCACCACCCCGCCGCGCCAGACGCGGTACGGCTACGAGCGCGACGTCGACGGCGTCTACGTGCGCCGGCGGCTGTCGTTCGCCCGTGAGCACCTGCGCGAGCACGGGCTCCCCAACGTCGTCGCCTGGCTGGCGAACCCCGAGCTTCCCGATCCCGCCCACGGCAACGGCCCGCTCTCGTTCGCCTACCTCGCGCTGTCCTCGCCGCTGGGCCGCTGGTTCGCCCCCGAGGCGCAGCGCTGGTCGCTGACCGGCCGCCACGTGCCCGGCGCGCCCTACGGCGTCGCCCGCCGCGGGCGCGTCTCCGAGCACGTGCGCAACGTGGCGCGCCAGCCGCTGGCCACGCTGCGCTTCGTCGGCGGCTTCGGGCGCAACCGCTTCCTCGCTCGCCGCCGGGCGCCGGGGTTCTTCGTCTACAGCCCGGACAACGCCTACCCGCTCCAGTACCACGGCGAGCACCTGCCCCACCGCGACAGCCGCGTGACGCTCGCCGACGAGCGCGACGCGCTGGGCATGCCGCGGCTGCGCATCGACCTGCGCTTCTCCGACGCCGACGTCGAGGGCGTCGTGCGCGCGCACGAGCAGTGGGACGCCTACCTGCGCGCCCACGGGATCGGGCGCCTGGAGTACCGCTCCGACGACGTGGCCGGGGAGGTGTGGCGCCGCATCGGCGGCGGCTTCCACCAGGCGGGGACGACGCGGATGGCGGCGTGCCCCGACGACGGCGTCGTCGACGCCGACCTGGCGGTCCACGGCCACGCGGACCTGTTCGTGGTCAGCAGCTCGACGTTCGTCACCTCCAGCCAGGCCAACTCGACGTTCATGGTCGTCGCGTTGGCCGTGCGCCTGGCCGACCACCTCAAGCGCCTGCGCGGGCGATGAGCCCGGGCGCGCTGCCGCCGTTCCCGACGCCCCCGCCCGCCGGCGGCGAGCGCCCGCGCGTCAGCGTCGTGGTGGTCAACCACGACTACGAGCGCTTCGTCGGCGAGGCGGTCGACAGCGCGCTCGCCCAACGCGGGGTCGACGTCGAGGTGATCGTCGTCGACGACGGCTCGACGGACGGCTCGCGCGAGGTCCTCCACGCCTACGGCACGCGCATCCGCCTCGTCCTGCAGCCCAACCGCGGCCAGGCGGCGGCGGTCGACGCCGGCGTGGCCGAGGCCCGGGGGGGCGTCGTCCTGCTGCTCGACGCCGACGATCGGCTCGAGCCCGGCGTCGCGGCGCGGGCGGCGGACGCCATCGGCTCGGACCCCACGGTCGTCCGGGTGGTCTTCCGGCTGGCGATCGTCGACGAGGCGGGGCGCCCGACCGGGGAGCTGACTCCGCCCGCGGACGTGCCGCTCGCCGCCGGCGACGTGCGCCGCGCGATCCTCGCCCACGGCGACGACGTGGCCTGGCCGCCCACCTCCGGCAACGCGTTCGCCGCCTGGGCGCTGCGGCGGGTCCTGCCGCTGCCGCCGACCTCCGACCGGAT
Organism: Solirubrobacteraceae bacterium; assembly: GCA_035547175.1. Classification (GTDB taxonomy): domain Bacteria; phylum Actinomycetota; class Thermoleophilia; order Solirubrobacterales; family Solirubrobacteraceae; genus BP-464. Next base: position 13,397 of record DASZVK010000385.1, on the reverse strand, counting down.
CGACGCCGACGCGTGGCTGCATCCCACGGTCCCGTTGCTCGGGCGGGTCGTCGCCCTCGACGGCGTCGGGGGCGCCTACCGGGCCCACGGCGCCAACGCCGCCTTTCGCGCCGGCGTGGACGTGGCGCGCTCGCGCCGCGTGATCGCGACCTCGGCGCGGGTCCACGGGCGCGTCGCGCAACTCGCCTCGGAGCTCGATCTCGGGCCGGTCGAGCTGCGCTCCGTCACGCTGGCGGCGCACCGGCTCGTGTCGCTGCGCCTCGGAGGCGCCGGCCATCCGCTGGCGCGCGACACGCGGTGGAGGGCGGCGGCCGACGGGCTCGCCGCGGCCGCGCACCGCACCGACGTCGCGCCCGCGCGGCGCCTGGCGTACGCCGGGTGGCTGCTCGCCGCCTGCGTGGCCCCGCGAGCATGGGTGGGACCGCTCGCCGAGGCGTTCTTCGTGCCCGCGCGCCGACCCCGCCTCCTCCGGCGTGCCCTGCGTCGCGCCGCCGCTCGGCCCGGCCTCGAGCCCGGCCGATGAAGGAGCCGCCGCCATCGCCGATCATGTGCGCATGCGACAGGCCGCGACGGCGAGATGCCGGGGATGAGCGAGCGCGTCCTCGTCACCGGCGGAGCGGGGTTCATCGGGTCCCACACCGTCGATCGGCTGCTCGAGCTCGGCGCGCAGGTGCGCGTGCTCGACAGCCTGCACCCGCAGGTCCATCGCGACGGCAGGCCGCCGGCGCACCTGAGCTCCGAGGCCGAGCTGGTGGTGGCGGACATCCGCGACCTCGACGCGGTGCGCGCCGCGGTCCGCGGGATCGACCGCGTGGCGCACTTCGTCGCCGAGACCTCCGTGGGGCAGTCGATGTACCGGTCCGACCACCACGTGGACGTCAACGTGCGCGGCGTCGCGGTGCTGTTCCGCGCCCTGCGCGAGGAGGGCGTCGACGCCGGCCGGGTGGTCGTCAGCTCGTCCCGCGCCGTCTACGGCGAGGGCGCGCAGCGCTGTCCGCGGCACGGCGTCGCCTATCCCGGCCCGCGCGACGTCCACGATCTCGAGGCGGGCGCGTGGACGCATCGGTGTCCCGTGTGCGGCGCCCCGGCCGAGGCCGTTCCGACGACCGAGGACGCCCCCTATGGCTGGGCCTCCGCGTACGGGATGACGAAGGCCTTCCAGGAGCAGGTGGCCGTCGCCGAGGCCGAGCAGCTCGGCATCCCGCTCGTGGTGCTCCGCTACTTCAACGTCTACGGCCCGCGCCAGTCGCTCGACAACCCGTACACCGGCTTGATCGGGACCTTCGCGCTGCGCCTGCTGGGCGGCAAGCCGCTCGTCCTCTACGAGGGCGGGACGCCGATCCGCGACTTCGTCCACGTCGACGACGTGGTGGACGCCACGGTCGCGGCGCTCGTCGGGGCGCTGCCCGCCGAGCGCGTGCTGAACGTCGGCACGGGCGTCGGCGTGTCGCTCTCCGAGCTCGCACAGGCGATCGGCCGTGCGTTCGGTCGCGAGCCGGCGGTCGAGCCCGCGCCGCGCTTCCGCGTCGGCGACGTCCACGCCGCGATCGCCGACCTGTCGCGCACGACCCGGGTCCTGGGATGGGCGCCGCGGGTGCCGCTGGCCGAGGGCCTGGCGACCCTCGTCGAGCTGGTCGAATCCGCGAAGGCGCCGGATCGCTCCGACGAGGTCGAGCAGGAGATGCGGGCGATGGGCGTGCTGCGGGGATAGCGCAGGCGGTCGGAGCGCAGTACGTTGTCGGCGGGGTTCGAGGTCGGCCAGGAGGTGGCACCGGCGATGGATTGGTCTTCTAAGCGCGTCCTGGTGACGGGCGGCGCGTCGTTCATCGGATCGCATCTCGTCGATGCGCTCGTGGCGCGCGGGGCGCGGGTGCGGGTCGTCGACAACCTCTCCAGCGGGGAGCTGGCGAACATCGCCGGCCACGTGGAGGGCGGGGCGGTCGAGTTCCGCGAGGCGGACCTGCTCGACCCGGCGGTCGCCGAGGAGGCCGCACGCGACGTCGACGTCGTGTTCCACAACGCGGCCGACCACGGCGGTCGCGGCTACATCGACCTGCACCAGGTCGACTGCTCGACGAACATGGTCCTCGACGGGCTGGTCTTCCGCGCGGCCGAGCGGGCCGGCGCGGAGAAGGTCGTCTTCGCCTCGTCGGGCTGCGTCTACCCGGAGGACCTCCAGACCGATCCCGAGGAGGTCCTCTACCTCACGGAGGACCTCGTCACGCCGCCGTACAGCGCCGACAACCTCTACGGCTGGGCCAAGCTGATGGCCGAGCTGACGCTGCGCGCCTACTGCGCCGAGGGACGCCTCAGGGCCGCCTGCTGCCGGTACTTCACGGCGTACGGGCCGCGGTGCCCGGAGAGTCACGCCGTGATGGCGATGATCGCGCGCGCCGTGAGCGACCAGGATCCGTTCGAGATCTGGGGCACGGGCGAGCAGGTGCGCAACTGGACGCACGTGTCCGACATCGTCGAGGGCACCATCAGGGCGGCCGAGCGGATCGACGACGGCACCGCGGTGAACATCGGGACGATGGAGCGCACGAAGGTCGTCGAGTGCGCCCGCGCGATCCTGGGCTACATGGGCAAGGATCCCGAGCTCGCGTTCGATCCGACCAAGCCGACCGGGCCCTACAACCGCGTCTGCGACCTCACCCGGTGCCGGCAACTGCTCGACTGGGAGCCCCAGACCTCGTTCGAGGACGGCCTGCGCGCCACGATCGACGCCTACGTGGCCTCGCACGACGCCGTGGCGATCCGCGCCAACCTCGAGCACCTGCTGACCGAGCGCCGCCACACCATGCCGTCGGCCTGATCGGAGCACGCCTGCTGCCAGCGGCGTCGCGGTCGCGTGCAACCATGACGACCCATGTCGGTGGCCGGGCGACCCCACGGATGGCTCGACTGGAGCTCGCTCGCCGCCCGCGGCGACGACCTCGCGCTTCCCCTGGCCGGAAGCGTCTCGCCGGCCTGGATCGCGCGCCTGGCCCACGAGGTCTCGCTGCTGGACGGGGACGGCTGGCGGGGCGCCCGGGTCGAGGGCGAGGCGGTGAGGATCCGCTCGCTGGACGTCGACGACGCGGCGACGCTCTGGCGCGCGCTGGAGGACGCGGTCGCCCGCACCAACGCCGCCTTCGCCCCGGCGGGCTGGGAGGTGACCGCCCTGCCGGTGGCGGCGGCGCCCGCCGCCGTCCGCCCGCAGCGCCGGGCGGACGTGGTCTCGCTGGCGCTCATCCTCCTGGCGGCGCTGGCCGTCGCGCTCCAGGGCGCCGAGTGGTCGTTCCCCGTGCGGCCGATCGTCGTCGGGGCCTTCGTCGCGATCGCCCCGGGCTGCGCCGTGCTCCGGCTCGGGCGCCTGGCCGGCGGCTGGACCGGGCTCGGACTCGTCGTCGCGCTGAGCCTGACCCTGGACATGATCGTCGCCGGGTCGATGCTCTACGCCGGCGTCTGGTCGCCGCTGTGGTCGCTGGCCGTCCTCGCCGGCCTGACCGCCGTGACCAGCCTCGCCGCGCTGGTGCGCCCGCCGCTCGAGCGGCTCCCGACGCGCTGAGCCGGCGCCGTTACCCCGTCGGCCGACCCCCGTCAAACCCGGTGGACGGATGTCCGGCGCCTGAACCTCTCCAAACCTCTACAAACCTACGCATGCGCGTTCGCGCCATGCCGCCGTTCCGCTGGACACCCCCCATGAGCAGCCGATACCGTTGCGCCTTCGCCGCAGAGCTTGAGCATCACGGGCAAAAGCGGACGAATGGCCGATCTGGGAGGCAGGTCGGAATCCATGGAGGACCGATAGGACGGCTCATGCTCGACGTCAAGCCCGCGCCGACGGTGTCGGTGGTCATCCCGACGCTCAACGAGGCGGCGAACCTTCCCCACGTGTTCGCCGAGCTCCCGGCGGACCTCCACGAGGTCATCGTCGTCGACGGCCTGTCCGACGACGACACCGTCGCCGTCGCCCAGGCGCTGCGCCCGGACGTGCGCGTCGTGCTGGAGCGGGCGCCGGGCAAGGGCGCGGCGCTGCGCGCCGGCTTCGTGGCGGCGAGCGGCGACATCATCGTCATGCTCGACGCCGACGGCTCCGCCGACCCGGCCGAGATCTCGGCGTTCGTCGCGGCGCTGACGGCGGGGGCGGACTTCGCCAAGGGGTCGCGCTTCGTCGGCGCCGGCGGCAGCAGCGACATCACGCGCTTCCGCCGCATCGGCAACAAGGGCCTCAACGGGGTCGTCAACCTGCTGTTCGGCACGCGCTACACGGACCTCTGCTACGGCTACAACGCCTTCTGGCGCCGCTGCCTGGAGGTCGTCGACATCGACTGCCACGGGTTCGAGATCGAGACGCTGATCAACATCCGCATCGCCCGCGCCCGGCTCGACGTCGTCGAGGTCGGCAGCTTCGAGCGCGACCGCATCCACGGGCGCAGCAAGCTCCGGCCGGTGCGCGACGGCCTGCGGGTGATGCGGACGATCCTGCGCGAGCGGTTCGCGTCGACGCGGCGGACGCCGCCGCGTGAGGCCGAGCCCGCGGTCTCGCGGCCGCTCCCGGCCGAGGGCTAGGGCTGGGCCGGAGCCTCGTAGGGCGCGCGCGCCGGCCGCGCCGCGGGGCGGCCCGTCACCAGCTCCGGCACGGTCTCGCACGCCATGGCCGCGATCGCGTCCAGCGTCAGCCAGATGCGCATCCCGCACTCCAGGCCGGGGGCGTCGAGGACGGCCACCTGCACGCGCCGCCCCTCGACCTCGAGGACCTCGTAGGCGGCCTCGCTGCCCAGCAGCTCCTGGCGGCGGATCTGCCCGGGCAGCACGGCGGAGCGATGGCGGCGGGCCATGGACCTGTGTTCGCCGTCGGCTCGCCGAATCATGCCCCGGCGCCGCGGCGGTGGACGGTCGGCGTACGCGCGGCGCGCCGGGGTTCGTGACCGGCACGGCCCTCGGCCGCGCGGGCGAGCGGCTCGGCATCTCGTGGCTGGTCTACAGCCTCCTCCTGTTCCTCTGGTTCCACGTCGTCGGCTCCAGGAGCGCGCCGGGACTCTATGCGGCGCTTCGGTCGGTCTTTTCCGCACGCCGGCGGCTCGCGGACGTCGGCGCCGCCGCACTACCCTCGACTGCATGGCGAACGTCCGTGCCGAGGCCGTCCGGCCCGAGCGCGGGGCCGAGATCGAGCTGACCGTCGACGCGCTCGCCCACGGCGGCAACGGGGTGGCCCGCACGGACGGCGGCTACGTCGTCTTCGTGGCCGGGGCCGTCCCCGGCGATCGCGTCCGCGCGCTGGTGACCAAGCGCAAGCGCGCCTACGCCGAGGCGCGCGCGCTCGAGGTGCTCGACCCCTCGCCGGACCGCATCCCGGCGCTCGCCGACCATCCGGGCGCGCCGTGGCAGGTGCTGCCCTACGAGGTCCAGCTCCGCGTCAAGCAGGAGCAGACCGAGGACGCGCTGCGGCGGATCGGCAGGCTCGACGGCTTCGCGATGGAGCCGATCGTCGGCGCGGAGCAGCAGTGGCGCTACCGCAACAAGGTCGAGCTCTCGTTCGGCGCCGGCGACGACGGCGAGCTGGTGTGCGGCTTCCATGCCCCCGGCTCATGGGAGCGGATCGTCGACGTGGACGACTGCCTGCTCGTGTCCGAGCGCGCCAACGAGGCGCGCCGCGCCGTGCTGGCCTTCTGCCGCGAGCAGCGCCTCGTGGCATGGGACCGCCGCACGCACGAGGGCTTCCTGCGCAACCTGGTCGTCCGCGAGGGGCGCCGCACGGGCGAGCTGCAGATCCGTCTCGTCACGAGCGAGGCGGGCGCGGGCGGCTTCGACGGCGAGGCGCTCGCGGCGGCCGTCGCCGGGCTGGGCGACCCCGGCGTCTTCTGGACGCAGGCGCCGAGCCTCGCCGAGACGACGGCCGGCGGCCGCACCGAGCACCTCGCCGGCCCGCCGCGGCTGGCCGAGGAGCTGGGCGGCCTGCACTTCGAGATCTCGCCCGACGCCTTCTTCCAGACCAACACGGAGATGGCCGAGCGCCTCTACGCGCTGGCCGGCGAGGCGGCCGGGCTGCGCGGCTGGGAGCGCGTCTTCGACCTCTACTGCGGGATCGGCACGATCGGCCTCTCGCTCGCCGCCCGCGCGGGGGAGGTGTGGGGCGTCGAGATGGTCGAGGAGGCGGTCGCCGACGCGATCGCCTCGGCGCGCGCCAACGAGGTCGCCAACGCGCGCTTCTTCGCCGGCGACGTGCGCCTCGCGATGCGCGAGCTCGTCGAGCGCGCCGGCCGCCCGGACGTGCTCGTCGTCGACCCGCCGCGCGCCGGCCTCTCGCAGAAGGTCGTCCGCAGGATCGTCGAGGCCGGCCCGAAGCGGATCGTCTACGTCTCCTGCAACCCGACCACGCTGGCCCCCAACGCCGCCCAGCTCGCGCAGGCCGGCTACGTCCTGCGCCGCGTCCGCCCCGTCGACATGTTCCCCCAGACCCCGCACGTCGAGTGCGTGGCGCTGCTCGAGCGGGGGTAGCGGAGGGCCTGCAGGTGGAGCGCTTCGGCGCGCCGTGGTGGGCGGACGGGTACCTCCGCCGGCTCCGCGCAACGGCGGCCCCGCTGGTTCCGGGTGGATGGATATTCGTCCACTCGAGCGTGTGCGGTCGATGCGATGGGTCACAACGAGGTGCATGCCGGAGTTTGGTTTTGCCTTCGATGACGAGGACGTCGATCGGCACGCCGCGCTCATCGGACTGCTTGCTCAATGGCTGCCGCTGCCTGCCGCGTTCCTCGACGAGTACTCGTACGAGCTGGTCATCGTCGCGCCTGACGCTGTGGCGGCGACGGAGCGGGCGCATCACATCGTCTGGGCGGTGACCATCGGCACGGATCTGTACATCGAGCCGGAGGGCCGGCACTGGTCGATGGCTCCGCCGGCAGGCCAGCAGCGTGATGCTCCAGTGGGGCGGCGTTTTCGCCGCGCTGTGCTCGGCGAGCGCCGCTCGGCGTCGCGTCGGCGTCGTCAGGGGCACGACGACCGAGTCGAGGGCAGGGTTCGCGGCTGAGCGCCCATGTGCGGCATGTCGCGGATACCGCTGGCGCCGTCTCGCCTCTAAGCCGCCGCGAGCTCGGGCGTAGGGCGCGTCGGGGTCATTCGCATCCGATGCCGTCGCCGTCGCGATCGAGGCCGTAGTGATCGTCTCCGACGACGGTGACGGTCCCGGTGTACTTCGGTCCGTCTCCGGATCCTCCGGCGCAGTCGTAGTCGCTGGCGTTCGGATCGAGGCAGGCGCCGGTGTAGTTCGGGTCACAGGCAGGGCTCTGCGGCGCGGGCTTGGGGGTGAGCGCCTCGCTCCGAACGTCGAGCCTTCGCTCGACGGATCGCTTGCCCGAGGACGTCACGGTCGTCCACACGGTCACCGAGCCGTGGTAGGCGCGGCGTGCGGTATGCCACGAGACGCGGCAGCGCACCCGGATACGGGTCAGGCGCCCACATGAGCTGGTGTACGCCTGGCGATCGCGGTAGCTCGCTCCGTACCGCGCCTGCAGCGCTTGGCGGACGACGTCTGCCGCATGGCTCTCGCTCAGCGAGCTGGGTCGGTACTGGCGCCCATCGGCCCGACCGGCCGAGATCGCGACGAGCGCGACGACGCAAAGCACCAGACGACGACGCCTCGTCACGTCCGGCAGCGTCACGCTCTCGATCCCGAGAGACCGCACCGGCCGACCCTACGCCTGGTCAGGAGCGCTCGTCCAGTCATGGGGTGCCGCCCCAGACCGCCGTACGCGACGGCCAGGCCCAGGCAGCGCCCGCCCAGCCGGCACGTCGAGTTGCGCTGGCATCCGATCGCGGTCTAGGGTCGCGCAGGAGAGCTGTCAGGAATCGCTCAGCAAGGAGGTCGGGATGGATCACGTGGCCACGATGCGCCGGGTCTACGAGCTGATCAGCGCGGGCGATCTCGACGGGTTCGGCGAGCTGCTCGCCGAGGATCTCGTCGAGCATGAGGAGACCCCGGGCCTGGCGCCGACGAAGGCTGGAGTCCTCGAGTTCTTCGGGATGTATCGCGCGGCGTTCCCGGACCTGCGCATGACGCCGGAGGACGTCCTCGCCAGCGGCGACAAGGTCGTCGCCAGGGTCCGGGCGACGGGCACGAACCAGGGTGCGTTCATGGGCATGCCGCCGACCGGCAGGGCGGTCGACGTCCAGCTCATCGACATCATCCGCTTCGGCGACGACGGGCTCGCGCACGAGCACTGGGGCGTCTTCGACGCGCTGGCGATGATGCAGCAGCTCGGGGTCGTGCCCGAGGCGCCGCCCGCGGTCGCGTAGGTGTAGCCACCAGGTGCGTAGGCGGGTCGGCTGGGTCTCCCGCCGCTTGGTGGGCCGACTTCGGTCCGATGGTCGTGCTCAACCCGGCCCACCCACGCGTCGCGATCGGCGATCGGGTGATGCGCACGCCCGTTCGCGGGTAAGCGCGAAGCCATGACCGAGACGCCCCCCGAGGAGTCCCCCAGCGCAGCCCGGGACCTGACCGAGGAAGAGGTCGAGGAGGCCGCGCGCCAAGGCGATCCGCGCGAGCCCGAGGGCACCCCGCCGGAGGGCCGCCATCCCGGCGCGCAGGATTGGCCGCAGGGCAAGCCGTCCGACTGACCTCGGCCCCGTGGTCGGCCGCACGCGGCCGACCACACCTCAGGCGCCGTTGACGACCAGACCGACCACCGGCGGGCCGAAGCGGCCCAGCGCCTCGCGCAGCTCGGCGCCGCCGCGGCGCGTGGTCGTGCCCGGCCGGCCGACGACCACGACGCCGCTGCCCGACGCGAGCAGCGGCAGGAGGTCCGCTCCGGCGGAGAGCGGCGGGGCGTCGATGACCACGAGGTCGTAGCTGCGGGCCAGGTCGTCGAGCAGCTCGCGCGCCCGATCCGAGGCCAGGACGTCCGCCGGGCGCGCGACCGGATCGCCGGCCAGGATCAGGTCGACGACGCGCGGCGCCGCCTCCTCGTCGACCGTCGCCACCGCCACCTGGCGGATCGCGTCGGCCGCCGGCACGTCGTCGGCCTCGGCCAGCTCCGCGAGGCCGGGCGCCTCCGCTCCGCCGAGCCGGTCGCTCAGGGTCGGCCGGCGCATGTCCGCCTCGATCAGCAGCACCCGGCGCTCCGGCGCGCTGGCCGCGCACGCGAGCTGCCAGGCCACCGTCGTCGCGCCCTCGCCGCGCCCGGCTGCCGCGACGACGATGGGAACGTCCGGGTGGGCGGCGGCGAAGCGCTCGACCTCGGCGCGCAGCGCGTGCAGCGACTCCGTCTCGGCCTCGGGCAGGGCGCCGGTCGCAAGCTGCTCCCGGGCCAGCAGCCGGCTCTTGCGGATGCGCGCCACGACCGCCAGCCCGAGCGCCGCCTGCACGTCGTCGGCATGGCGCAGCCTCGGGTCGAGGCGCTGGCGCAGGGCGACCAGGGCGAGCCCGGCGAGCAGCCCGGCCAGGGCGCCCAGCAGCGCGTTGCGCACGACGTGCCGGGAGTCCGCCGAGCGTGGCGGCCGCGCGACGCCGGCGCGGCGGACGTCGGCCGTCCCGGCCTGGGCGGCGAGCTGCCCGAGCTGGGCGCGCAGCGCGCCGCGGACGCTGTCGGCGTCGGGGCCGTCGGGCACCGCCGCCAGGGCCTGGCGGATCGCCGTCGTGCGGGTCGAGCGCTGCGCGAGGACGGCCCGGCGCCGGTAGGCGACGTACGCGTCCGCGTAGGCGTCGGCAACGCGGGTGGCCCGCGCGCCGGTGCCCGCCGTGGCGCGGACCACGACCAGGTCGGAGTCGTCGTCGGCGTCGAAGCGCACGTCGGCGCCGATCGACCCTCCGAGCGCCGAGGCGACCCGGCGGTCGACCACGCCCTGGCGCAGCAGGCCCACGGCGGTGGCGACGTCGCGCTGCGGGCTGCGCGGCGCGCCCGTCGCCGGCGACTCCACGACGATCGCGCTCGTCGCCGAGTAGCGCTTGTCGCGGGCGAGCGACAGCCCGAGCCCGACGGCCGCGCCCGCGAGGGCCAGGACGAGGACGAGGGCCCATCGCCTTGCGGGGACGCGGCGGCGCACACGCTCGGGTCGCGGCTGGGGCGGCAAGGCCCGGCGAGTGTAGAGCGCGGTCCCGCCGGCTCGAGGGGCATGCACGGCGTCCTGCATGGGCGCGCACGCGGCCGTCTACACTCGCGCCTGAGCGCGCCATGACACGCCGACACAAGCACCGCGGGGCCACGGAGGCCCCCAGTGGGGACCTGGGCACGGCGCTGCAGCTCGGCCTGTCCGAGGAGCTGGCCTACCGCCACGAGCGCGAGCGTCAGACCATGCTCGTGCGCGAGCATGTCCTGGCCGCGCGCGAGGCGGACGTCGACCGGATCGAGGCCCGCGCGCGGGAGCTCGAGGCGGCGCTGGCCCAGGCGCGCGCCGAGCACGCCGAGCGGACCGTCGCGCTCGAGGCGACCGTCGAGGAGGCGCGAGGCTGGCACCGGGTCGAGCGGGAGCGCTCGTCCGCGCTCGAGCGCGAGCTCGCCGAGGAGCGCACGGCGGCCGAGCGGGCCCGGGCCGCCCTGGCCGAGGCGCAGCGGTCGGCCACCGGCGAGCGCGAGCGCGCCGGTGAGCGCGAGCGCGAGCTGCTGGCCGAGATCGAGCAGGGCCAGGCCGCCCGGCACGCGCTGGACGAGCAGCGAGCCGCCCTCGAGGCGCGCATCCCGCAGATCGCCGCGGAGGCCGCGCAGGAGGCCACGGCGGTCGCCCAGGCCGAGCAGCGGCAGCGGCTGGCCGCGCTGGAGCACGAGCGCGACGCCCAGCTCGCCGAGCTGCACGACGCCCGCCAGAGCCTCCAGAGCCAGTCGGCCGAGCTCATGCGGCTGCGCGATCGCATCGGCGAGCTCGAGGTCGCGCTGCGCGACGCCCAGCACGAGCTCCTGCGCGAGCGCGCCGCGCGCGAGCGGGCAGAGGGCCTGCTTCCCTTCCCGTCGCCGGCCGCCGTTCCACCGGCCGCCGCCCCACCGGCCCCGCAGCCGGTCTCGCCGTGGGCGCCTCCGACCCCGTCGTCGCCGCCCCCCGCCCCGAAGGCCGCTCCGCCGGCCCCCGCTGCCGCCGCTCCGACCGCTGCCGCCGCTCCGACCCACGGGGCCGCACCGCCCACGGACTGGACGCCCTCGGCCCGGCCGCCCGAGGAGGCGGCCGCGCTCGGCGCCGTCCCGCCGACCGTCGGGCGCCGGTCCTGGCTCGGGCGGCGTCGCAAGGGCGCACCCTGCTCGGTGTGCGGCCGGCCCCGGCCGCGGCTCGGGGAGCGCGAGCTCGTCGTCACCGGGTGGCAGCTGCAGGGCGAGGACGGGGTGTGCCCGTCCTGCCAGAGCCAGGGCTGGCACCTGGCTCCCGGCGTGAAGCTGCCCTTCCGCTCGCTGTAGCGCCCGGGGGCGGCCGCCGCCCCGCCGGCTCAGCTGCGACGCGCGTAGGCGAGGTCGACCTGGTCGGCGCGACCGGCCCAGCGCAGCGTCAGCCGCCAGCAGCCCGGCGCCGGCAGGTCGACGATCGACGGCCCCGGCCCGCCGGCGACCGTGCGCTGCACCGGCTTGCCGACGGCCTTCGTCCCCGTCATGCGCTGCGCCGTGATCCGCAGCGTCGTGTAGCCGTTCGGCTGCGGATGGGCGACCCACAGGATCTTGTTCGACCTCGTCTTGGCGGGCGGCGAGAGCAGCGGGTGGCCGAAGACGATCGCCACGATGCGCCCGGAGCGCCCCAGGGCGAGCGGCATCCGTGGACGCTTGGCGCTGAAGCCGGCGCGCGCCCACGCGGGCACGACGGCGGTGTGCACGGCCGACGCGCACGGCGGCGTCACGGGGGCGGAGGCTGGAAGGGCGGCGATCATGCCTGCGCTACGCCGCCGCGGCCGCCGCGGTTCCACGACTCGGCGACGGCGTGCCGCGCGCACGTCGTTGCCTGCGCAATGATGGCGCCATGCAACTGAGACAGCTCGGCCGCAGCGGCCTGTTCGTCTCCGAGCTCTCGCTCGGGACGATGACGTTCGGCGGCAGCGGCGGCTTCGCCTCCGTCGGCACGACCGACGTCAAGGCCGCGCGCCGCCATGTCGACATGGCGATCGACGCGGGCGTCAACTGCATCGACACCGCCGACATGTACTCCGGGGGCCTCGCCGAGGAGATCGTCGGCGAGGTGCTCGAGGGGCGCCGCGACGACCTGATCCTCGCCACCAAGGTGCGCTTCACGATGCCGCCGGGCGGGCGCAACGACGGCGGCCTCTCGCGCCACCACGTCGTCCGCGGCGCCGAGGCGAGCCTGCGGCGCCTGCGCACCGACCACATCGACCTCTACCAGGTGCACGAGTGGGACGGCCTGACGCCGCTGGAGGAGACGCTCGCCGCGCTCGACCATCTCGTCTCCTCGGGCAAGGTCCGCTACGTCGGCTGCTCGAACTACACCGCCTGGCAGATGCTCAAGGCGCTGGGGATCTCGGAGCGCCGCCTGCTGGCGAGCTTCGTCTCGACGCAGGTCTACTACTCGCTGCAGGAGCGCTCGATCGAGCACGAGATCGTGCCCGCGTGCCTCTCGGAGGGGCTCGGCATCCTCGTCTGGAGCCCGCTCGCCGCCGGCCTGCTGACGGGCAAGTACCGGCGCGGCGAGCCCGCGCCCGAGGGGACGCGCGGCTTCTCCGGCTGGCGCGAGCCGCCGGTCTACGACGAGGACCGCCTCTACGACACGATCGACGCCCTCACCGAGATCGCCGCGGGCCACGGCGCCTCGCCGGCGCGCGTCGCGCTGGCGTGGCTGCTGGGCCGTCCCGGAGTCTCGACGGCGATCGTCGGCGCGCGCACCGACGAGCAGCTCGCCGACAACCTCGCGGCGGTCGAGCTGCGGCTCTCGGAGGACGAGCTCGACCGCCTCGAGCGTGTCAGCCGTCCCGACCTCCCGTACCCGCTCTGGCATCAGGTGATGTCGGCGGCGGACCGCTTCTCGGCGGCCGACCTGGCGGGCCTGGGGCCGCACGTCGCGGCGAGGGCCGAGGGGTAGCGCGGTGCGCGCGGTCGCCTTCCGCGACGGCGAGGTCGCCGTCGAGCAGCGTCCCGACCCGGAGCCGGGGGCGGGCGAGGTGCTGGTCCGCGTGCGCGCGGCCGGGCTCAACGGCGCCGACATGCTCCAGCGCCGCGGCCTGTACCCGCCGCCGCCCGGCGCGCCCGACGTGCCGGGGCTGGAGCTCGCCGGCGAGGTCGCCGCGCTCGGGGCGGGCGCCGAGCGCTTCGCCGTCGGCGACCTCGTGATGGGGATCGTCGGCGGCGGCGGGCAGGCCGAGCTGGCCCTCGTCCACGAGCGGACGCTGATGCCGGTCCCGCACAGCCTCGGCTTCCCGGCCGCGGGCGGCGTGCCGGAGACGTTCACGACCGCCCACGACGCCGTCTTCGTCCAGTGCGGCCTGCTGCCCGGCGAGC